>JAUILM010000194.1 GCA_030432855.1 Bacteroidia bacterium | reverse complement strand
CATAAAACTGGCAATCATCTCTTCCTTCGTCACATTGACAAATAGCCACCACCAGGACATCACCAACCTGACCGGCAGGAAATTCTTCGTATTGTACAGAGATCGGTCCACCCTTCAGTTTTCCTGCAGTTAGTAGAATAATTCCTTCTGCCTTATATAGCATAATGTTATTTTTCGTCTGGATAGAGTTCCGATCTGCTTTTATAGCCTTGTAGAGTTTTGGATGTTTTGCAACAAACGTTTTGAGCTGTGCTGCCTTCAATGAGGCTGTTTTTATTGGCCTAAACTTCGTAGCGGATGCAGGGGTTGAGAGATTGACACTTAACAGGCCTATTGAAAAAATGAACGTTAAGATTAAGGATTGCATAATTGATAGATTTTGTTTCTCTACTAAAATGCAATCCATATAAAATGATTAGCCCATCCCCTGGTGTAGTATTGACTTATTCTTTTTGCTGATCCTGTAGAAAGTTTTCCAGTTGATCGAATACAGATCCCCAGCCATTGTAAATCCCCATTTTTTCCTGTTGCAGTTTGTATTCTTCTGTAGGGTGAATCACATGAAAGGTGAATTCCGTCTCTTCACCCCGATCTTCCAGTAAGACTTCCAATATTACACCTTCAGTCATGGGCCTAAAGTCAGCTGTCGTTACGAGTCTCGTGGGCTCAACAATTTCCTTATAGACTCCTTCTGTGATAAACTCTTGACCATTAGGCATCATCATAGAATACCGCCATTTTCCTTCCACACGAAAATCATGCTCTTCAATCTGCAGTGATGTTCCTTTGGGTCCCCACCAATTTGTGATATGATGTCCCTGAGTCCAGGCTTCCCAGACTAATTGTATCGGAGCTTTCAAAATGCGCTGTATGGTTACTGTACATTTTTCCCTATTCATTATTTCGTTCTGTTTTTAGTTTCATTAAATATTCTTCGAAGGAGTCAATCTTATCCTCCCACAATTTTCGGTATTGTTCCAGCCACATGAATGCTGGCACCAGTTGAGCAGGGTCGATGTAGTAATAGTTCTCACGACCATTCTGCTGCAAGTCGACAAGACCACATTCTTTCAGGATCTTCAGATGCCTGGAAATTGCGGGTCGGCTTATGGCAAATCTTTCAGCAATCGCCTGCACTGTCATTGGCTCCACTGACAAAAGATCTATGATTTCTCGCCGTACAGGATCAGCAATGGCCTGAAAGATGTCTCTACGCATTTAATAAATAGTAACTAATCGGTTACGAATATAAAGGTAACTAATCAGTTACGCAAATTTCTTAGCAGGATTCTAGAGTAAATTTTACTCCCAATTGACGAGTCATCGTTTTTAAGGTATGAAGCTGTTATTTGATAGGATAGGTCAAAAAAAGAACCTTATTATCTACTGTGTAGCAAGCTATTTTCAAAACTATTTAATAAATTAGAATAGCATGGGGCAATAATCTTCTAATTGTTGCCCATAAAGCAACAATCGTTGTAGATGTAATGAATACTGCCCTACTACAAGTGATATTTATGGAGAATTAGTAAAAATTTTTATTCAAGTAGTGAAAACAGATTAGAAACCTTATTGAAGGATTGAAAACAATTGTACTGACACATTTTCTTTTTAGTGTCTTGGCTAGCATGCACCTGGATCTCCAGAACTGCTAAGTAAGCCCGGAATTTAAACACACTTTTTTGCGGAATGCCTCAAGTCAAAGGTAGTGCACTACTATCTAGAGGGTATTTTCATGCATAAATCAATGGATTTGGTGCCTGGAGAATCAAATGTCATAGCAGACAATGGGAAGGTATTTCCACTAGTGAAGGATTAGAACACAAGAACATTTATGAGAACAATAAAACTATAGTTATGGTAAAATTTTACTCGAAACACACATTTTTGTTACTACTGTTCCTGGGCCTGACGGGCACCATGTACGCACAAGAAAGGAGCGTGACAGGACAAGTCACCTTTAATGGTGATCCTGCGATTGGAGCTACAGTGTTGGTACAGGGAACGGCAAGCGGAACCGTTACCGATATTGATGGAAACTATCAGATTACGGTTCCTGGAAATGATGCAATACTCGTTTTTTCCTATACAGGTTATCGAACAGAAAATGTCGCGGTAGGAGATCAGTCGGTCATTAATGTGACCATGACGGAGGACATAGCTGATCTAGGTGAAGTAGTGGTGACCGCTCTTGGTATTAGAAAAGAAGCCAAGAGTCTGGGATACGCCACTGCGACAGTAGGTGGTGAAAAAATAGCTACTAACCGGACTGTAAATTTTATGAACGCCGTCCAGGGTAAGGTACCCGGACTTAATATTTCAAGCCTGGGTACGGGACCAGCAGGAACCAGTAAGATTCGGATCAGGGGTCAGTCTTCTTTCAGTGGCCAGAACAGTCCATTGATTGTAGTAAATGGAGTTCCAATTGATAATTCCACATTTGGTTCGACCCAAGGAAACTTAAGTGCGGACAATTCATTGAGTACTGGATCCGTCTCAGATGGCGGTGATGGGCTCAGCAGCATCAATCCGGATGATATTGAAACTATGACTGTACTGAAAGGAGCTGCAGCCTCTGCCCTGTATGGATCGAGAGCCAAGGATGGTGTGATCATGATTACCACCAAGGGCGGAGGCTCTGAAGGACTTGCGGTAGAGTTTAATTCCAACTACACCTTTGACACACCTTTAGATTTCACAGACTTTCAATATGAATACGGACAAGGTGAAGGGGGTATGCGTCCAACCGCTCCTAATCCCACCTCTGGGGTTTGGAGCTTTGGAGAGAAGTTTCAACCGGGCATGACACAAATCCTTTTTGATGGAGTAGAAGCTCCCTATGAACCCGTTCGTGATCGAATCAAGAAATTTTACAGAACGGGTCAGACCTTTACCAATACATTAAGTATTTCATCCGGTGGCCAGAATGGGAATATTCGTGTTTCCTTATCCAACCTCAATAATGATGGAATAACACCAAATAACACCTTTGTCAAAAGGGGAGTTAATGTGAAGTTCACGCAGAATCTTTCGAACAAGTTTTCAGTAACAGGTAGTGTAAATTATGCGAATGACAAGAGTGATAATCTACCGACAGTTGCTACTCAGGATTTGAGTACGCCTACGGTTATTTATTCACTGGCAAACTCAATGCCGTTTGATTTGCTAGAGTCAGAAGCAGAAGATGAGTTCGGTAACGAACGGATCTACAGTCGATTTAGAAATAGAACCAATCCATACTTCGTGCTAAAGAACCACTTTAATAATGTGGACCGGGATCGCATTTTCGGAAACGTTGCTCTCCGTTATAATTTTACAGATTGGTTATATGCCCAGGTCCGTGTGGGGCAGGACTATAGCACAAGGTATCAAGAGAATAATGTGCGACCTACCGGTGCGGCTGCCGAAGGTACTCCACCCGCGGGTTTTGTGAATGGAGATTATCGACAGGACGTAAGCCGAATTCGTGAAATCAATATGGATTTTATTATTGGTGCAGACCGTCAGTTTGGAGATTTCGGACTGAATTTGACATTTGGTGGAAATCAAATGTATCGAGGTATTCAGCGGCACATTCAATCCGCCTCTGATTTCGTGGTGAGAGATTTATATACCCTGGCTAATGCCAGAGCCGTGTCCAATACGTACGACTTTAGTCGAAGAAAAGTTAATTCATTATATGGAGCTGCCGAAGTTTCTTATAAGAGTTTCCTCTATGTAAATGCAACTCTTCGAAACGACTGGTTCTCTACATTGGCATCCGACCTTAGGAGTATCAGTTACCCGTCATTGACAGGAAGTTTTGTATTCACAGAGGCTTTCGATGGTTTGCCCGATTGGATGGATTTTGGTAAACTTAGAATAGGATATGCCGAGGTAGGAAGTGATACAGATGTGGGCCCATATTCGAATAATTTATTTTATGGTACTAATGCACAGTTATACTTTGGGAAAAGTGTCGGTTTCATTAGTGGTGATAGAATCCCCAGTTTTACACTCAGTCCTATGCGGGTCAAAGAAATCGAATTTGGATTAGAAACCAAGTTATTCAGGAACCGAGTGGGATTTGAAATTTCTTATTACGATAAAATCACTGAAGATCAGATCTTACAAAAGCTTGTATCCAATACTTCTGCCTTTGATTCTGAGTTAGAGAATGTCGGAAGGAGTAAAAATACCGGGGTTGAGATTTTATTGAATTTAAATCCCGTACAGTCTGCCAATTTTAACTGGGACTTCAGTTTCAATGCTGCATACAAT
This sequence comes from Bacteroidia bacterium, assembly GCA_030432855.1. Lineage (GTDB taxonomy): Bacteria > Bacteroidota > Bacteroidia > Chitinophagales > Saprospiraceae > JABDMH01. The sequence goes on along the minus strand of JAUILM010000194.1, from coordinate 4,618 downwards.
ACCTCCGAAGTACTGGATCTCGGAGAAGGTGTAACCGAACTCGTACTTTCGCAAGGTGAGGTCAGAGGTCAGTTATGGCATGTGTTGGGTCAACCATTGGCGCAACTTTACGGATTTGCATATCTCAGAGATGCAAATGGAAATCAGGTCTTTTCTTCCTCAAGTGGAAATTTTCTGACAACAGAGCAGAGAGTTGCTCTTGGAAATGCAATACCTAAATGGGTGGGTGGAATTTTTAATTCTTTCGATTATAAAGGTGTCCAATTGTCATTTCTGATTGACTTTAAGCTAGGTCATGATTTATTTTCTACCACCAATTTCAATGCCTGGAGACATGGACTGCACAAAGGAACACTGGAAGGTAGAGAAGATGGGTTTATAATAGGTGATGGTGTAAATGAAGATGGATCTCCGAATACTACACCCATTGACATTGATTCCTACTATGGAAGGATCCGCGGAGCTAATCTCATGGAGGAATTCACATATAATGCAGGGTTTTGGAAGTTAAGGCAAGTATCGCTCGGTTACGATTTTACTAAGCATTTACGATCTGTTGAGTTTATTCGTGGACTTAAATTGGATATTGTAGCAAATAATGTGTTGATATTGAAAAAATGGACACCAAATATTGATCCCGAGCAATCATCTTTCGCATCGGACAACCTGTCTGGTATTGAAGATCCTGCACTACCACCTACCAGATCTATTGGTTTTAACCTAAATGTTAAGTTTTAAGTCTGGTAAAAAAATCGAAAAAAATGAAAAAATTTAAAATATATATATGCTTAATTGCCTTCACACTCGTATTTACCACGAGTTGTGATGAAGGATTTGATGAATTAAATATATCACCTACTGGGGTTACTAATCTGGATCCTGCGGTTGTTTTGAATCAGGCTACGTTAGCTTGTGTACCCAGGGGAAACTCGCTTCCACTGGAAATGGCATACGTGCAGCAGGTAGTTACTCCAAACAGTGGTGTACTGGCGGGAGGAAATTATAATCAAATCAACGTTACCTTGACTCCTGGTAACTGGAACAATGCGTATCTGGAATTAATCAAACATGCCGTGGATGTAATGAATACTACTGCTGAGGATCCTGACAGATCCAATCTGCATAATATGGCACGAATTATCCGGGCATATGGTGCTATGATCGTGACGGATACCCATGGCGATGCACCTTTCTCTCAGGCAGGTCTGGGCTTTATCGAGGGTATTACTACGCCGACCTATGAAAGTCAACAATCTATCTATATGAATGTGATTAGTGAATTGCAGAGTGCATCTGCAAGCCTTAGCACAAGTGGTGCGACTGAAGCTACAGACATTCTTTATGGCGGGGACATCACCAAGTGGAAAAGATTGGGATACTCACTTCTGCTCAGGGCAGGTATGCGTGTTGCGGATGTTGATCCTTCCACTGCCTCTTCTGCTATTTCAGCGGCAGTCAGTGGAGGACTGATGCAGAGCAATGACGATAACTTCGTGTTGACTCATGATAATAACTATCCTAACCAAATAGCAGGACCACTGACCAGTAATGAGTCTGCCAATTATTATTTAACCGCCAATTTTGTGGATCATTTAAAAACTACAAATGATCCCAGACTCCGCTCCATAGCTGTCCGGTATATTGGATCGGGTAGTGGTACGGATCAGAACAATGCCATTGCTGGTAACGCTCCTGATATCGTGATCTCCAGAGATCCGGCGGATCAATTTGGGTTGCCTATGGGAAATAATAACGTGACGGCTTCCGCTTATGCAATGGAAAATGGGTTTGTTGATTTTTATGACTTCAGCCAGGTGGATCGTACACGAATGGTTGCACTATCGGCACCCTCTTTTATGGTCACCTATGCACAAACCCTGTTGTTATTGGCAGAGGCTAATGTCCGTGGAATGGCTTCAGGTGAGGATCCTAATACGCTTTTTCAGGAGGCTATCCGGGCCAATATGGAGGCGATTTCAGTTTCATACATGGGAACAACCATTGCTACTGAGGATATCGATCAGTATATTTCTGAAAATTCTCTCCAGGCAGGTACTGAAATTGAGCAAATTAATACAGAGTATTGGATCTCTTCTTTCTTAAATGGTCCGGAAGCTTGGGCTAATTTCAGAAGATCTGATTTTCCCGTTTTGGCACCGAATCCATTCCCTAATCAGGACATAACAGGAGACTTTGTACATCGACTTCCATATCCGGTATCTGAGCTCAGTGCCAATAATGATAACTTACAAGCCGCTCTTTCCAGTCAGGGATATAGCGGAAATGATGATATGGACAGCCGCCTTTGGTGGGATGTTAAATAAAGATTGTTAATCATCAGGCAGTATTAAGATGAGAAAAGGTGTCTCCTCCATGGAGATGCCTTTTTTTAAAAATGTCCCGGTGGTAAATGGTAAAAAATAAAGTATACCATTCCCAGATTAAAGGCGGCATGACAAATGATGGCACCCCAGAGTGAGACTGATTTGTTCTTTAAATAGATAAATATCAAACTGACCAAAAACATGGACAGCACCCATATTATTGTGGGTACAAATAAGAAAGCCCACCGACCTTGCACAAAGACAAAACCAAAGTGTGCAACATGGGTAATGGAGAAGGCTGAGGCATCCAGGATAGATGCACGTGATTCACCCCAGGATTTCTTGAAACTACTGTGTACAATACCTCTGAAAAATAATTCCTCGCCCATAGGACTAAAAATCATAGCGGTACCAGCCATGATAAAGAATAAGGTTCTTTTTGCGTCGGACGTCAAGTCCGGATCAATATTATAAGATCGTCCAATGTAGCTGTACCAATTTTCATACGAGGTGCCGTAGAGCAATTTGCCCAAATAGAAAAGAAGTGAACTTAAAGCCAGACCTATGATAAAAGCCAGAATTATACTTCCTAAATTCTTGGGTCTTCGTACGCCGATTTCTTGTAAACCCGATTTGTTGAGAAGCATAATAGGGATGATGGCAGATAGGATCATTATCAAACCAATGTATTGATAGCTTCCTCCGGCATTTGCTTGTAATACCAAAACAAACCTTGGTATACATACAGCTATGATAAGCAGTAGTCCCAATTTCCAGTTTAAGTCAACCCAGGAGGGCCATATTTTTCTTACATGGAGACTCATTTTTTTTCAGATATACTGTAAAGCTTTACTTCTTGGCTTTTTCCTCGGAGAGCGGTTTTTCCTAAATCTGCAACTAAATAATTCGACGATAAATTAAGTTTTTTTAACAGGATTTCTGATACCAGTAGGTCTGTCTGATAGGTATTGCATAAAGATTGAATTCGCGCAGTAGCATTCAATGTGTCTCCAGTAAAAATGATGTCTTTTTTGATCTTGCCAATTTCACCGGTGGTCACCTTCCCATGGTGAAGAGCTGCTTTGAAGCTCGGTGTGATTCCAAATTCATTAATAAACCAGGCGTTTTTATTCTGCAGGGATTTTTTCATGTCAAAAAAACACTGAAGGCATTGCTGAGAACGTATACCTTCTTTCAGTGGCCAGGTTATTACAATCTCATCACCCACATACTGATATATTTCTCCATGATTTTTTAGTATCGCATCAGAAAAGATATCGTAGTAGGACTTGAGCATTTTGAAATATCGAATATGGCCCAGTTTTTCAGCGATTGTGGTGGAAGACTTCATATCAGCAAACATGAATATTCTTTCTTCTTCAATCGGTGAGTGGTACTTACCGGTGAAAAATTTTGCGAGCACACCATGTCCTATGCTGGAGCTTATTTCATCATAGAAAAGGCAAAGGCCAATGGTGAATAGCAGTTGGAACATGGTGCTAAAATGAGCCGGACTACTTAAGAATAGAAAATATTTATCCCATACTGCCTTGCTGCGGATAGACGTCTCCAGATCGATACTGGCAGCAATGGGATACGTAATGAAGATTATGACTGAAAGGATCAGCAGATATGTGACTAGTTTCAGGAGAAATCTTACCAGGAATTTCTTTTCCTGGAATAATTTACTGACTATGAACACCTCCAGCAATCCCACGAGAAATCCAGCCAGCATCATTGCCAGCATGGAGAAAAGCAAGATCTTAAAATCAATATGAATGCCAGCCTCTGCTTGTGATGTTGCATTTCCTCCGACCGCAGACTCCACAACATAGAATAATGCCCCGGTGAGCACCCAAATAATGCTGAACGGTATAGTTCTGCGGATTATCCATTGTGATTTAGGAGCGAGCACGTAAATATTGAATTAAAATATACTTACATGAAGATAATACAATCAGATTTGCCTCTTATTTACTCCACAGCCATCGTAGAGCTTCCGGTAGCAGGTATCCAGGATCTCTGTCACTATGTTTGCCGTCTGTCCAAACGGTAGTAAATTCATAGCGAGCTCCATCCTGATCCTTCTGGTCAGCTGTTGCATTAGCATATTCAAGCGCGGAAACCATTTGCTGATTTGCCAGGAACCAGTTCCCCCAACGATTACTAAGATCATTGGTCCCATCCTGAATAAATATTTTCATCGGTCGGATAGGACTGCGACGGATTAAGGCCGGATAATCCTGACCACCTAACTTGATGGGTTCTTCATCGGGTCTGAAACCTATCGATAC
>JAUILM010000972.1 GCA_030432855.1 Bacteroidia bacterium | reverse complement strand
CATCCCGCTAGCAGGACACCGATGATTACTAAGTGTATAATAGATATCCACCTACTCCTTTTCACCGTCAGCCATTATCTTTTTTACAATGGTCTTCACCTGAACCGAAAATTCCTTTTTCATAATCCAGTGATAATAGTCCTTATCCTTTTGCAGTACTTCATGCACGACTTGTCCCTGATACCTGCCAAAATTGAAAACGATCTGACCCTGCCTGTTGTATTTTAGCTTTTGGGTCACATCCAACATTTTTGGATCAGTGGTAAATTCATGCAGAGCATGCATATCATTTCGTACGGGTGCTTCCAGGATACCTTCTTCATCCACCAGATCCTGATCTTTATAACGATCTAATTGCCCTCTCAGTACGGCAATAGTGGCTTCTACATCCGCCATTGCATCATGGGCATTGCCCATTTCAGAATTACAGTAGAAGCGATGCGCTGCTTTTAACGACCGCGGTTCCATTCGGTAAAAAATGCGTTGTACATCGATGGTACGCCTTCCCGTCATTTGAAAGTCCAGGCCTACCCGGTGAAATTCCTCCAGCAGCATGGGAATGTCAAATCGGTTGCTATTATAGCCTGCCAGATCAGCATCACCAATAAAGTCAAATATGTCCTGAGCCACTTGCTGAAAGGTAGGTTTGTTTCTCAGTTTATCCGGTGTGATACCGGTGATTTCCATGGCTTCCTCGGATATGGGAATTCCAGGATTGATGAGTGTCATATAAGTCCGTGCAGGACTACCATCAGCGAGGAATTTTTTAATAGCAATCTGTATAATTCGATCTCTAAGGACATGCAAGCCCGTAGCTTCAATATCAAAAAAACAAAGGTCCTTCTGTAGATTAAAATCCATATTTTATTAATTACTGGGTTGAGTATGTATCTGTTGCATACCCCCGGTTGCGTACCAGTCGGAGGTGTTTTCCTCATTCATGTAAATAAAGAGTGCTTCTATGCCTGAAATGCTTTCAATGATTTCCCTGGCACGGTCCAAACCCATGGACATGCAGGCGGTTGCAAAAGCATCTGCCACGGCGCAACGGGGTGCCACTATAGTGACACTGAGTAGTGTATTTCTTTCGAAGTATCCAGTCTTCGGGTTCATGGTATGACTAATGGTCATCCCGTCCACTTCATAAAAGTTGCGATAATTACCGGAAGTTGCTATTGAAGCATTGTCCAGCGCAATGATGTGGTCATAACTTAAATCACTGATGCCCGGAATAGGAATACTAATGCCAGTTCTCCATGCAGAACCGGACCGATTGACTCCTCGCGCTCTGGATTCGCCGCCGATATCAACCAAATAGTTTATCACACCAAATTCTGATGCTAACCACATGCCGATTTCGTCGATTGCGTATCCCTTGGCCACGGCGCTAAAGTCTAGTTGTACGCCTGGTAAATCTTTCGAAAATGTTGACCTGGATTCGTCAAAATGGACTTTATCCAGCCCCACGTATTGCTTTAGCGAATCAATCTGCTGACTGTCGCCGGGATTGACAGCTTGTCTTTTTTCGTAGCCAAATCCCCAGTAGTTTACCAATGGCATGACCGTGGGATCAAAATAACCGTCAGTCTGTGATGACACCTGGGATGACAACTTAAAATTGTCAGTAAAATACCGAACCAGGGTGGTGTCGACATCGCTTAGGTCG
>JAUILM010000193.1 GCA_030432855.1 Bacteroidia bacterium | reverse complement strand
CTTTATGGAGTTAGTGTTAGAAAACCAGCCCCATCAATGTACATTGGTACCTGATGCACCTGAAGCACTCACCTCTGATGCGGGTTGGGATACCATCACCCATCAGGCATTCTTACAGGATATAATTGGCCAATTGCAGGAGCGGGGTATACGGACGTCTCTTTTCCTCGATCCGGATCCTAAAATGGTGGAAGGAGCAAAGAGAGTGGGTACAGATCGCATCGAGTTTTACACCGGGGACTATGCTAAAGATTATGCAAAGGACGCTGCCGCAGCTGTAGCACCCTTCACTGCGGCTGCTAAAGTAGCCGGGGAATATGGTTTAGGTATTAATGCCGGACACGATTTAAATCTCGACAACCTAAAATATTTCCAGGAACATATGCCAGGACTACTGGAGGTTTCCATCGGCCATGCTCTCGTTTCTGATGCCTTATATTTTGGGCTGCAGAATACCATTCAAATGTATTTGTATCAGCTGAAGGAGGATCTCACTGACATGAATTAATGACGAGATCAGGCTGATGTCACTTTAATGGATTTAGTATTCTATCAATACTATCAATACTATACTTGGGGGTAGTTTATTGATTACTCCTATTATCTAATTTGCCTGAATCTACCCTATTGGTGGTGTGAAAAACAATTGATTCAGGCTATGCTTTTATTTTTGATTTTATTCGGTCTGTTGTTTTCTGGTAATGCAACTACACTTGATGTCAAGGGAGTTACGTTTGATGATACGAAAAGGATTGCAGATTATCGCATACTCTTAAATGGCAAGGAAGCACACCTCCTCTACAATTTTAGTTCCAAATTAAAAATCACACACTACTACCAGGGAAAGAAACGATTTGACCTGTTTTATTCGGGAAAATATATTGAGCTTACTAAACGAGGTGAAAAAATCAGGGCATCGAAAACTGAATTGAAGCGCATTCTTAGTAAACTTTCGACGACAGAGAAATTATTAATCAGGTCGAATTTGATAAACTCCTCTCTAGGTCCAAAGGCTGTTCATGAATATTCTTCTGAATATGCGGCAACCTCTTCCTGGTCTAAAGTGAGTGATATCTACTCTTCTTTTTGGTCATGGTGGGAAGGAGAGGACGAGCAGTGTACCTCCCATCTATTGTGTCAATGCACTGATGGTACGATATATGAAGATGATTGTCCTTGTGGAACAAATCTTCATTGTAACAATATCGAGTGGGAGATTTGTCGAAATGAACCCACCCCTGACGGTGGGAAGACAAAAGTTTGCAGCATCATGTCAGTGTGCGTCCCGACTTGTTTCTGACATCCGGCCTTGATTATTTGTCTGATCAATTTTTATGTACGGAGACAACTTGTAATCTTGTCCCATTTTTCGCCATAGGGCATTGACGGCAATTTCCCATTTTAATCCTGATACGCCTGGAGCGTTTCCTATGGCTCGATATATTTTATCGGCATACATAATTTCCATCTTTTCATGTACCTGTGGATTTATAGTAAGTAGTTGATCAAGGTTTAGGATCTCTGATTTTTTGGAAACTTTATACGTGATTTCTATCCTGTCAGTAAAGAGTCTCATGGTACCATTCTCAATGAATTTTAATGGACTATCTTCTGTGCCATGATAAATCGCCATGTCAGTGTCCTCAAAAATTGCATCTTGAAAGCCCAGATCATAAAGATACTGTATGTGTCTTAACATCCATTCCTCCTGCCAATCATACCAGTCTCTGATATTGTCAAAGTAATGCCGGTGGTCACTGATCGTGTGGAAGAATGAATAGTTGTCAATGAAAATGGAATATTTGCATTTTCGACAATTGCACTTGTTTCCTGTAGCTGAGAATGATCCTATCGCATGACATGCCGGGCAGATAAAAAGTACATGATTAATATGTTCAGCGCGACGCCGTGATCGAATAGCGTGTTTTTGGTTTTTTTGCCATTCAACTTCATCGTGATAGAGGGCGCTTTTGATCTGATGATTTATTTCAGATATTTTCAGACTCTGTAGTTGGCCTTCCGTAAATAGTAACTCATAGTCTATTTTGACATGGGTCTTTCGTACCGTCTTTGACCACCGAGGATTGAACTGGTGCATACCTCTGCTGACCGAAACGATGACGGGGACTTGCAGTAATTTTACCAGTTTACCGATGGAGGAATCGATAGGTAGGGTGTTACCAGCCCAATTGCGCACCGCTTCCGGAAATATGCCAACACCCTCCCCATGCTCCAAAACATGGATAATGTCACGTATCACCTGGGTATCGCGTATGTTCTTTTTCTTGGGAATAACACCTAATCGTGGAAGAAAGAAACCTGCGATAGGTGTACGGAAAGCAGCGTCTGAAGAAACAAAATGAGTAAATCTGGGCAAAAAATGACCAATGATGAAGGGGTCCCAGTATCCCACGTGGTTGGAAAGAAGTAGATAAGGTCCTTCTATTTTTCTTACTTCCCGAGGCAAGGATTTTCGGATACGGTAATATCGGGTGAAGGCCCAGAAGACTACGAATGTGATCAGGCGGATATAGTTCGACGTACGAAACTTGAACTGACACTGGGTGCTTCCCTTATTCGATGCCATTTTTGCAATGCCACATTCTCAAATGTAGTACTATTATTCAATCGTGCAAGTCAGGTTTGAGCAATAAGTTGTTTTACAACTGTAGATTAGATATTTATTTCAATATCAACTCTTAAATTTTCGCAGGTGGATTCACTGTAAGAACTGATCCCCTACTGGCTGGGCCTTAATTGCCAATTTCGAGTATCCCATTATTAGTAAGAGTAGATCCTGTTAGGATTTCCAGGTAAGAATTTGCATCTCCAAATATTCGAAATGACGCTGTTGCCCGGTTGTCAATCGACCCTCCACTAAATGATCGTAATCCTTCTCCAGGAGATAAAATTTCAATAGTACCATTATTTTCATTGACAATGTTCGATGAGTTCCAAATTCCACGATTGGATGCGTTAATCTGAATGAGTCCTCCAATATTAGAAAGGGATGACCTATTGTCAATTCCATTTAAACAATCAGCAATGAATATTTGACCATAATTATTGCAAATGTTAGAATTTATTATGGCATATTTGGAATTCCCTCCGATAGAATCAATTGTGATTTTTCCATAATTAGTAGCGGTAGCTGAGGAAAATACATACAATCCGGTAAATGGAGAGTATTGATTGTTTATATGTATGCGACCACCACTTTCATTCAACATTTCGTCAAATACCTGGATACCAGTTTCGCAATTAATTATCATGACTGAATCATAGTTTTCAAGTTCATCACAATATATGCCTAGAAGGCAGTTCTTGACTTTAATTACCTCTGCGTTTTCTATCCGAAGTGCAAAGAAGCCATAATCACAATAAGATCCATGAAAATCACCCGAGTTGGTAAACAAATCTGCTTGTACCCCATTCTCGAAGCAACTATCAATATACATTGATCCGGTATTTTCCAAATAAGACGAATTGATGCCTCGTCCTGAATTGTTAATTAGAATTTCTCCATGGTTTATCAATGAGTCAGTACTTATTGCATGAGGGAGACCTTGGTTACCTGAGGAGACTCTATTGATAGATAATGTACCAGTAGAATTATTTACTATTTTGGACACTGTCGATACGCCATACTGAATAACTGAGTCAATTGCTAGTGTCCCTCGATTTTCAATATGGCAATTGGATCTTGCCTCAATGCCTGGTGTACAATGACTGATACTCAGATGACCAATATTTAGCAGTGAGGAATTTATCATCTTTATCCCACCTTCAATGTCAATTTTGACTGCCCCCATATCGTCTACGCTCAGAGATCCCCCATCTAATATCGCCAGCCCTGTTCCGGCTGAGTCCACTACTCCCAGTTCGATGCGGCGGGCAAAGGCATTTACTCCATTTGCAATGATCACAGAGTCATGTTGAATATAGACGGTGTCCATGGCATTGGGTACTCGATTTTGTGGAGTACCACCTGGGACCATCCAATTGTTAGCAACATGCCAAAGTCCATTTCCTTTTTTCGCCCAATAGATACTGGATTGTGCTGTCAGGGGCATTGTGAGCATGAAAGCAAAGGCATATATAATGAGGTGACGCATAGGTATACTTTCCTGTGAAAGTAGGGATGGTTTCCTACCTACGACCTACCCCTGGGGGTAGTATTACTGGTTTGCCATGATCATACTCAAGAAATAAACCAGGCGATTAACTTTTTTAAATTTTTTCCTGAACAGAAATCAGATCGAGTTCAAATGCCCTCCGGACAATGCCTGCGGAATTCTTAACATTTAGTTTCTTAATGATATTTTTTCTATGACTTTTTATTGTTTCCGGGCTCAAAAACAGCTGCTGAGCAATTTCTATAGTTGAGTATTCCCATGAAATGAGTTGAATTACTTCATACTCTCTTGGGGATAGGTTTTCTTCATTCATTTCTTAACATTTATGCAGTTAAAAAGACAATTAAAATGGGCAATTTTGAATTACTACCTTGAAGCTTGATCCTGCTTTTGCATGAAATCCGCGACGTAGAATCGTTCTGTTACCAGATTGGTAAGTGACATTTTTATTGCTATTAATAATTCCCCTCGATTCGATTTGATTTTTTGCTCGATAGGTTGCACTTGGAGGCTGTAAGCCAATCCTGTGATTGATGTCATAGTGACATTCAGCATTCAGACCACTTATAATTAATGCATAGAATTGGTTTTCATTATTATAAAGACTATTTCCATCCAGCTTTACCGTCACCTTGTACAAGCCACCAGGTGCCTCGGCAGGTGTCAGGTCAATTTTCTCTACATTATCCACATCGTTATCTCCTGTGGTGGCAGTATTGGATGGATTTGCTGGGTCCAGAATGTAGGGATAAAAGATTTGATTGTTGGACAGCCGGGTGACAGTGATATCCAGGTCATTCTGTAATGCATCTGAACTACTCATATCGACAGGATCGGTATAGCAAAGCGTTACCTTCAATCCATTTCCAGAGTTTACGATGAATTCATCCATTAGATTGTTCGTCCCCAGGACTTCTTCTAAAATATAGGCAGCACTGAATCCGCGACTCCATGAATCCAAAGCAATCATTTCAGCGGCCTCTTCCGTATCTAGCAGTCCCCATCCATAGGTATAATCAGGACCTATACTCCCCTGGTCTTTGGCTGAATGAATGGCAAGACCTTTTAGTTGGGAGGCCAGCATGAAATAGCCCGAACTTCCATTTTGTTGTTCATATAATTCCTGAAGAAGTAGGAGTGATCCGGCAACATTCGGTGATGACATGGAAGTACCTGTTAAAGTCTCATAACTCTGATCTCCGGCATTGCTTGCACTATATATGCTGGTCCCTATTCCACAAAGGTCTGGTTTAATACGTCCATCATTCATAGCACCACGACTTGAAGATTGCTGTATACTCAGGTCTTTTGTCACGTTGCCTACAGTTAGTACGTTCATTGCACAGGCAAATCCTGATATGTTGGTGCTCTGAAAGCCATCACCGCTGGGATGTATACTCGGATCTATTCGAACATAGCTACCATTTACTCCATTACGTATGAGGTCATTTCGGGAGACAAGTACAGTGATGTTTGGATTATCATTATGGTCATTTCCGGCAGAAAAAACGGGTAAATAAAAGGGCGCATTAACCAGCATATTATCCAGGTTCTTCATAGAATTTCCATGGTTGTAGTTTCCAAATTTCGGATCTACACCATTAGCAATGAATTCTGCGGTACCACCATACCACGTCCATTCTCTGTGAATGATACCACCTGTGGGAGAGGTCTGCACAATGCGATCCAACTCATATCCACTGACAAATCCATAGGAATGATTAGATACGAGCATGAATTGACTGGCGGCGGTTGCCATTTCAGAGATGTGGTTACTGACATCATACGAAAGGAGATTGGCACCAGGGATCATTCCCCTGGATGCTTCAGAAACACCAGAAGGTGGATTACCAATCAGCGTTCCAGCAACATGGGTTGCATGTAGACTTTGCGCACCGGGATTATTCAGAATGATGCGGGATGTTCCATTTTTTTGAAAATCTTGATGTGAGGTACGGGGATCAGCTGCCGTGCCATTTTCGAATGCTTCCCACATGCCAATGTTGAAACCTGTACCGTCGACTGGATAGAGGGACCGAGTCAGGACAGTACGAGTCAGTGTACTTGCATCATTATTGGTCGGAGTGACATATATGGGGTCACCTTCCGCTGTCAGCTCGATTAAGTTGTTTACTGGCCAGGCTTTTTGTGCTGCCATCGTCTGCAGCCTCTGACGCATTTCCGATTCATATTGATTGATGTCGGCGGCAACTTGTTGAAGTCGTGGGAGATCATTTTTATTCTCCAGGTACTCAACATTAATTTGAGCTTCGAGTGAAATTATGGAACCCGTAAGAACCAGGATATAGCTGAGAATTAGTGACTTCATTTCTGCTGATTATGGAGTAGTTGATCAATTTGTTTTTGCTGCTGGTCAATTTGCTGCTGATGTTGGAGAAGATACAGAGTGAGCTCCTCGATTTTTTCCACCAGGATTCGATTCATTTCACCAATATGGACGCCATGAGCTTCAATTTCTCCAGCTGATGGGATACCTGGTAAATGGCCTTTGGTCGCAATATGGTCCTCTACTTCAATGAGTGATAGTAGCTGATATTCTGGTTTGAAAACATAGTCTGGCCAGGATCCTGATAATTCGACCAGGACTTCTTCAGAGGCTATTTTCCCATCGACCGAAAGTTTAAAATTGGTAGCGGGTTGATTTGTACCAATTACTACCTGACCATTTTGCTTGATCTCAAACAAATGCGTATCATCTTTGAATACCGAAAAACCATGATCTCCGGATATTCCATTACCATTATTGTCAATTCTAAAGAAAATACCTCCTGCGGCTTCCAGTAATAGATCGTCCTTATCAGATCCATTGGACTCCGAGATCAGATCTACCATTTTCATGGCACCATATTTCGCCTGCGAGCTATTATTCCCTATGAGTTCGATGATGCCAGGACCGGCAGTTCCTCCAACAATGACCGAACCATCTACTTCGAGATCACCCTGTGCCTGGACTGGAGAAAGGAAGAGAATACACAATGAAAAATGAATAAGCAGTGGGTATGTAAGGTTAATGCGTTTCATGATGAAATGTTAAGAAGTGAGGAATAGAGAATAAATTTTGATCTAAATTTCTGATCAATTGACTCTTTCTCCTATCCCTAAAATTGGGGGGTGTGGTGGTCCTACTTAATGATCGTGATGTCACTCACGTATTTTCTGGTACGTCCCTCTCTCATTTTTATTTTGAGTACTGACATAAGCACGTATGGAGCCAAAACGTCCTGGGTGATTTCACCAAAGTCACTTAGGGCTTCATTTGCTTCAAATCCTTCTTTTTTATAGACGAGGGTACCTCTGCGATCGTAGACTTCAAAAGAGATAATATGATCCACCAGGCCTAAAGGGTCATATACCTGGAATGATTCATTGATACCGTCCCCATTGAGCGAATAGGCATTAGGTACATATACCAAACCACTTTTGTCAACACGGACTCTGGTCTCCAGGTAGCCGTTGCAACCCTCTTTCAGTTGGTAGTAAAAATGGTAGGTATTTGATTCTTCAGGTTGGATGTCTACCGATGTGCAGTGACTGCATAGGGTTCCTGATCGGTCGGACCACCCATAGGATTGAAACAAAGATGTGTCAGTGCTGACTTCAAGATCTATTTCCTGACCAAATTTTATCGTGGTATCGGGTGTCACTTGGATGTCAAGGCCCGAAAGTATTGCAAAAGTGTCCGTGACATTGCATTTTTCACCCTGAGCTTCCAAATGATGGATGCCTGGTGGAAGGGCTTGAAAAGCTGATGGTGAAACCTCAGTGGTATCGTCGAGGATGATTCGTATGGGACTTTTTGTCTCGTCGATACGGACTTCTATTCCGCCGGCTTGATTACATTTATGATGGTAGATCTGTACATCAATCTCCAAAATTTCTTCAGAAACGAAAAGAGAATCGGTCAATGTACACGATCCATCCTCGATCATGAAGGGGTAGAAACCCGGCGCAAGATTTTCCAGATAATTACTCTTGATGTTAAGATGTGGCCAGGATACTTCAGGTATGCCAACAGAATTGATGACTTCCAGGAAGATAGTACCATCCTCATGCCCGCAATGACTTGAACTGATTTCTGCGAGAAAGTCAATGTTGCAAGATTCGGACGTTGAAATCACAACGGAATCCGCGACCGGACAAATATCATCTCCAGTGATTTCAAAAATAAAAATACCGGGACTCAGTGAATCAAGTTCCCAGCTCTTTTCACCATTACTCCAAAGGATACCTACATGCGAAGTATCTGCTGCCAAAACCTGTATAGAACCATCTTTTGCTCCAGAAATAGTCTCATGACTTTCCTCAACCCAATAGTCAATCCCTGGCCTGGATATTTCAAATGACAGAGTATCTGAGCACCCTGAGCCATCTGAAACGACCACAAAATGTACGCCTTCAGTGAGTCCCACCATATCAGAGGTCGATATCTGAGGATCAAAACTCCAACTAAATTGCCAGTCATCACCGGGTTCCACAACACTTGCTGTTCCTCCAAAATCACAATGGTAGTCGGCATACACAGTGGGATTAAAGCTGCATGGGATGGACTGCGGGTGAAGGGGAAAGTGAAAGGTATCGCGACAATTATTTTGATCAGTAACAATCAAGTCATAGTTCCCAACAGAAAGACCGTCAATGACCGGAGCTGTGTCTCTGGTTGACCATTGAAACTGATGAGAGCCAGTCCCTCCATAGGCCGCAACCGTGATTTGCCCATCATCACTCAGAGAATCAACTGGAAACTCTATGCTG
>JAUILM010000192.1 GCA_030432855.1 Bacteroidia bacterium | reverse complement strand
GGAAAGATGATGTTTGTCAAAGGTTCTGACGAAGATGGAACCAGTCAGGATGAGCAGTGGGGACTGGTAGGAGACATATTTGTTGTTGGTTGCAAGCTACCAGATTCTTGTGTCTACCCAGAATTTAACAGCCTCAATCCTGATATGAAGGACAGCACATATTCAACTGAACTTGGCATTTACCATGAAAATTGTGGTCTGGACAATTTAACACTGGCGTGGGGGCATGACGAATATCTGTATCAGGTCCTCCAGAACCACAAGGGAAATAAGTTACCAAAAGCTGGGATGGTGATGATACGATATCACTCTTTCTATCCCTGGCATACCGGGGGCAGCTATCGTTCATTATTAAATGATGATGACAAGCAATATCACGAATGGATCACTGATTTCAACAAATACGACCTCTATACCAAGTGTCAGCAGATCTATGACCTGGACGAGGTACGGGCTTATTATGAACCCATTGCCAAAAAATACCTAGGTGACGGCCCTATATATTTCTAGCTAGATTTCGAAGTGCACCAATTTCTTGAATTGGATCATGCGATCCACCAATTCCTGTGCCTTGATATTCTGCAATTTATCGAGACTAAATGCCTCAACGCAAAATGAAGCCATGGCTGAGCCATAGATTAGAGCCTTCTTCATATTTTCAAAACTGATATCATCTGTCTTGGCAATATACCCCATAAATCCTCCTGCAAAAGTATCACCGGCACCCGTCGGATCCTGCACTTCAAGGAGAGGTAAGGCTGGGGCAAAAAAGACCTCGTCTTTATGGAAGAGTAATGCACCGTGTTCACCTTTTTTGATCACAAGATATTTCGGCCCGAGTTCAAAGATCTTCCTTGCGGCTTTCATCAACGAAAACTCTCCGGAAAGCTGACGGGCTTCTTCATCATTGATCGTTAAGACATCTACCTCCGCTATAGTCTTCAACAAGCTGTCCCAGGCCACATCCATCCAGAAGTTCATGGTGTCCATAGCAATCAACTTAGGACGGGTTTCCATCTGACGAATTACGGACATCTGAATCTCGGGTGTAAGATTGCCGAGCATGACATAAGGGCTATCCTGATAGTTTTCGGGTAGCACAGGATCAAAATCATCCAGGACATTAAGCTCAGTGGCTAATGTATCTCGGGTATTCATATCCTCGTGATACTTCCCCGCCCAGAAGAATGACTTCTCCCCATTTCTGATCTGTAGTCCTGAGGTATCAATCCCTCGTGAATTCATTGCCTCGATTTCATCGGAAGGCCAATCATCGCCTACAACTGAAACCAGCTGGATATCAGGATAAAAATATGAAGCGGCCCAGCTAATGTAAGTCGCTGCACCTCCTATTACCTTATCCACCTTACCAAATGGTGTTTCTATGCTATCAAAAGCTACAGTGCCAACGGTCAGTAAACTCATGCTCTGGTATTGATTATTTTAGTGCGGCACGAAGATAACAAATTGCCATGCCTGATCACATTCACAGGATGTTTATGGCTCACACGATCACCTCACCATTTGCATCGGTCGTGAGTATCAAGCTCATATAGTCGAAGAAAGGTCTCATTTGTAAATAGGTATTTGTCATCTCCTGGAGAAAGAGGTCACTTGTCACCAATTTATCATCCTCAATAGTCCTGACAAGCAGGAACTGCTTGTATCGCAGAAGGTCAATATCAGGATGCGATTTTGAATATCCCTGAGGCGCTGACTTTAGTTGATGTCCTGAAAGTTCTCCAAAGTACTTCTTGAAGTTCTTATCTGTTATGATATTTCGCAAAGGTGTGCTGTCAACAGCTATTTCCTCCCTTATTCTCTTAATATCCTTACTATCTGGTCCCCAGAATCCCCCTGCGATCACTGTATTACCTGGTTCGATATGATAGTAGTAACCTCCTCTTCGCATCTTAGAAGCTCGCTTCATCCGTCCGGCAAATGCTGTCTTATAAGGTGATTTGTCTTTCGAAAAACGAACATCCCTATAAATACGGAAGAGACTCTGTTTACCTGACATAGGCACTAGTTCATCGTGTTTGCCCATCTCCTGGATAAGTGCTGAAGCAAACTCGATCATGTTTTCATGGGCAGAAGTATATCTATCTTTCTGATCGTTAAACCAGTCTCTATCATTGTGTGACTTGAGATCCTTTAGGAAAGAAAGAGTCTTCTTACTAATTACTGGCATATGACTAGTTTAGTGTTTTATCAAATGTCTTTCTGGCGATACGATACATCCATAGACACACGAGAGAGACCACGATCAAACCGAGAAGACTTCCTGCATTATCCATCAATGCAAAGACATCCGTTCTACCACTGACAGCCACTGGTATGGCGAGTATGATGCCGATAAGCGCTTCTCCTGTGATAAGACCCGAAGCAAACAAGAGACCACTCTGATTACTCGATTGCTTAGCTTCTTTGAAATTGGAGGCAGTTCTACGTCTTTTTTGATACTGACTCACCAGTAAAGCAATCACACCACCGACCCAAATAGCACTATCTAACTCGAAAGGTAGGTATAGTCCCACTGCAATAGCCAGTACGGGAAGTCTGAAACTATTTCTCCTCTCTTGTATTTTGTCAAGGATAATAATAACGATACCAATTGCGGCACCGATGTACACCATTGTCCATGGCAGATTTCCCTCAAATACTCCAGAAGCAACGCTTGCCATCAAGGTCGCCTGGGGCGCGGCTAGTGCATCAGGATGTGCATCGGTGGGCACGCCAAAACCATAGGCAGTATTCAACAACTGCAATACAAGGGGTAGTGTAAATGCTGCAGCCAATACACCAACCATCTGCATGATCTGCTGTCGAAAAGGAGTGGCTCCTAAAATATGACCCGCTTTTAAATCTTGCATATTGTCACCGGCAATAGCCGCTGCACAACATACCACGGCTCCAATCATAATCGCAGCAGCTGGACCTTTTTCAGCTCCAGATCCGAGGAGTGCCAGCAATATAAGGGCAGAAGTCAGAATCGTAGCTATGGTAACACCAGATATCGGGTTATTTGAACTACCAACCAATCCGGCCATATAACCTGCTACCGCAGAAAAAAGAAATCCGGCAATCACCATCAATATGGCCATAAGGGCAGTAATGGGCACTTGCTCAATCTCTCGCAAATAAATAATAAACACAGGTACCAACATGACACCAATAGCCATGATGACCCAGGACATCGGCGTATCACGTTCTGTCCGAACCATATCAGACATTTTCTGTGTACCTTCTTTCATGGCCGCCAGACCACTGCGCAAAGCCAGTCCGATGGAATCCTTTAAGCTGATGAGTGCCCAAAGACCGCCTACCACCATAGCTCCTACCCCCAGATATCGGATTTGCTCGCTCCAGATGGTGCCACCTAGCGCCACTGGATCCGCGCCTTCTGGAACACCATTTACCATGAGATAAATGGGTATGGCAATCCACCAACTGATCACACCACCAATAAATACCAAAGAAGCGATATGGAAACCCACAATATAGCCCACCGCTATCAGTGCCGGAGAAAGATTGACACCTGCATAGGTGTAGACTCGATTACCCACTATAGTAGCCGCCTCTGCGACACCATGCCATAGACGAAAACCCGCTTCAATGAACTTAATCCCTGCACCGATTAATCCTCCCCACAGCAAGTATTTGACGGAGTCACCACCTTTTTCACCTGTCTTCAGGACTTCTGCAGTGGCAACACCTTCGGGAAACTTCAAATCTTGTTTTACAATCAATGCGGATCGTAAAGGGATAGTAAATAATACTCCCAGCACACCACCACAGAGTGCAATCAATGTCGTTTCGAGATAGGAGAACTCTGTCCAATATCCCATAAGGACCAGGGCAGGAAAAGTAAAGATCACCCCGGCTGCCAGCGATTCACCTGCACTTGCTGCTGTCTGTACAATATTGTTTTCAAGGACGTTGCTGTTCTTCAAGATTTTGAGAATAGCCATTGACATAACTGCTGCGGGAATACTGGCAGAAACCGTCATTCCCGCAAAAAGTCCCAGGTATGCATTTGCACCCGCCAGGATAACAGATAGCAATGCACCTAGTACAAAAGCTCGAATTGTAGTTTCGGGCAAGTTCTTTTCTGAAGAAATATAGGGTTTATGATCTTTAGCCATGGAGGTTGATTTTCGTATCCCTCTCAAAATAGGAAATTAGGGCGACCTCCGAGGCTCATGGAAAGCGTGCGAATAAAAAAGGGTGGAGATCTTTTTCCCCACCCTTTACTTAACTAAAATGTGATCCAAGATTATTAAAATTCCATGTCACCGCCGTCTCCACCGTCCATATCACCTCGGTCTCCACCACGACGCTGACGTTTATTGTCTTGATTGATTCGATAATTAAAGCTCAATGTCGTCTGTCCAGCTCTGCGCTGATGTACACGATCCATGAAGAAACCACTTCCATAGGTTTCACTTCTCCATTTTCGAGTATTGAATAGATCACGAACAGCGAGAGTTAAGGTCGCTTTCTTCTGGAGTAGATCTGTACTTAAACCCAGATCAAAACTATACATACTGCGCTGTCTTCCCTGCGTAGTATTCTGAGGAGCGCGATACCAAAAACGTGTCTGAAATTCAGTATCCTTCCATAATTTTATCTTAGAAGTGACTCGATTGCTGAATGTAATTGCCTCGTTTTCCAACGTTAAATCTCCCACTTCCCCGAATGTTCGCTCACTGTAGAAGTTCGCATTGGCATCTACCCTCCACCCTTTAGTAATATCTGCCGTGGTGGTGAATTCCATTCCAAAAGCGTTCTCGGTGGAAAGGTTTTCAGGTTGAGTCCGAGTAATCCCCTCTCCGTCTACTCTGGCTATGCGCTCAATTACTCCCGTTGTTTTTCGATAATATACACTGGAACCCAATGTAACATTGTCCCAATATTTGATATATCCTACTTCGTATGAATCTGTAAACTCAGGATCTAGATTTGGATTTCCACCCCAGAAATTTCTTTGATTTGAGAAATTGAAGAATGGATTCAAATACCAGAACCTGGGTCTTGATATCCTTCGGCTATAGCTTACTTGAAATGAGTTTGCAGGATCAATTTCATAGTTGACATGTGCACTGGGGAACAAATTGGTGTAGGAACGGTCATTAAGTTCGTTGGTCTCCACGAGTTCAGTCACCACATGACTATGTTCTGCTCTCAGTCCTACCTGGTATGACCACTTACCTATCTTGTTTCCAAATATGCCATATACAGCAGCTATATCCTCATTGTAGTTAAAATTATTACTCACATTGTCGAGGCGATTCCAAATGCTGTTGCCAAACTCCTCAACCAAATAATCATTTCCAATCTTTCTGAAAGTCGCCTTACCACCAAATTCCATCTTCATATTTTCCGTGAACGGATGTACATAGTCTGCCTGGAGTAGCAAAGTTCCATTTTCTTCAGCATTAAGAGAGCGTTGCAATAACGGATCTTCCCCTGTGGCAATGCCGTTCAGATCAAAAGCCGTTTCCACATAATCTGCTGCCTCTGTCTCTGTCTCACTGCGATATTGTAATTGAGCTACAAATTTTCTTCCTTTCTCAGAGAATTTACGCTCATAGTTTAATTCATAGTTGAGGTTAGATTCCTCTTCCGTTTCATCCTGACGACGTTCGGAAATATCGGTCAACACACGATTTGCGTCAAAATCTCTGAATTCTGTCAATGCATCGCTATAATCATCGCCTATTCGATAAAGGATCGAACCAGTTAGAACGTCACGTTCTGATAGGAAGAAATCCATACCTGCTCTTATACTGTGAGAGTTTCCTCCTCTTTCTCGAGTGTTGTACTGCTCACTAAAAGGGATAGGCACATCTCCATAAAATTCCTGATAGGTATATCCTTTTCCTGGACCGGTTCTGTTTCTGAACCCATAGTTGATGAAGAAATTGACATCTTTCTTTCTTGCATTCAGGTTCAAACCTACTCCATAACGTTGTGGTAGACCACCACTTACATCTATTGCACCATTGATGCCCTTCTTCCGATCCTTTTTCAAAACGATGTTGATGATACCACCTGTACCTGACGCGTCATATCTTGCCGAGGCGTTGGTCACGACTTCCACTCGTTCAATCATACTGGCAGGGAGAGATTTCAATCCTCCACCATCTGCACCAATCAGACCCGATGGCTTACCATCTACCAAAATCGTCACATTTTCTGTACCTCTTAGGGAGACCGCACCCTCTACGTCTACGCTGACGGAAGGGATCGCATCTAAGATTTCTTCTGCCGAGCCACCCTTATTGGCAAGATCCTTACCAACATTGAATGTACGCTTGTCCAGATCAAACTGCATCTCACTTTTCTCTGCCACCACCTCAATCTCTTCAAGCATCTCTGCACTGGCACCAATCATGATGTCTCCCAGGTCAGCTATTCGCTGATCCGCAGAAATCTCAACTCCACTTATGGTCTTAGACTGGTAGGAAATGAAATCGATCTTAGCCAGATACCGACCGAATTTTGCTTCGATGGCAAATTTACCCTGCTCATCACTGACTCCCCCTGTAATCACAGAGGAATCAACAGCAGACAAAATTGATATCGTAGCAAAATCCAGTGGTGCCTGTGTTTCCTGATCTATCAACCTTCCGGTTACTACACCCTTATTTGATTGTTGCGCAAAGGCAACCTGTATGCTAAAAAGTAGTAGTAGTGTAGATAGCCAAGATGATTTCATAGTTTACTTATTACTAGAGATTATGATCATAGTTTATTAATCAATACAAATATGTAATGGGAATCTGAAGAAACTTGGGTACAGAATCTGAAGGAAATTTGAAGCACTTGTTAAAAAGTGTTAAAACAGTATTTCCAATTGATGATCATTCAAGTACGTATAATCAATTTTCATACTATGAAAGTCACATATCTCTTTCACAATAGACAATCCGAGTCCACTGGAGTCACCATTCTCACTATTTTTCTCAAATCGGTTAAATAGTTTTTCTGGTGGCACTGTCAATGGTGTACCGCTGTTTTTGATCTTCAGACTTTTAGGCCCTAGCTTTATGTCCACATATCCTCCTTCCTCGTTATGCTTGATGGCATTGTGAATAAGGTTATTCAAAAGGATATTTCCAAGGTGAGAATCAAGATTGACAACTACATTTTCTTTGACGTCTTTGTGCACATCGAGATTTCTCATCTCAAACAACTCTTTAAAGTTGTCTACGGCCTCATTAACCATACTACTTAGGTTGGTCTTTTGTTCAACGTCAAATTCCTTATTGCCAATTTTTGTGAGTAACGAAAGACTCTTACTGACCTGAGATAGCTTGGAAAGAGCTTGTTGTGCTCCGGCGATCAAAGCAAATTGTTCCTCAGTTTGTTCGTCATTATCCAGCAAGAGATCAAGCTTTCCGGATGCGATTGCCAATGGTGTTTGAATCTCATGAGAAGCGTCCTCACTAAATTTCTTTAGAGATTGATATTCACTTTGGGCCCTGCCCGTCATTTGCTTTATGAAGGTATTGAGTTGGCTGAATTCCTTGGTCCCGGTCTTAGGCAGATTGATCGGGTTGGGATCCTGTACTTTAAATTTCTTAATTCTCTCCAGGGTTGTATTAAAAGGACGCAGTACGGTCCTATAGAGGATAAATGCTCCGATGATCCAGGCTAATGCAAGCAGTGCAAACAGCCGTATTATGACACTGACCACACTTTCATAAATGTCAGAATCTTCCACGACCACGTCGATCATCGTGATTTCAAAAAACTTGCCCTCAATTTCCTTGACAACCTGCATCTTCCGCATGGTTTCCATCTGGTTAAGATGCGGATGCATTGCCAGGGTATCACCAAACTGAGCATCTCTTGCTGGGCCTTTGGGAAGCTCCCGGATATATAATTGCTCCGTATTATACCGGTTTATATCATAACCTCTCTCGACTGCCCTCTTTATTCGTCTCTCGATAGTTTCAATAGAATGCGCCAGATAATAATCAGTCTCCATCGCAATCTCTTTCGAAATAAGATCATAGGCAACGACCCCTCCCACACCAAACACTATGATGGAAATTCCTAAGAAGTACAATATGGTCTTCGCCAGCAAACTCACGCTACGACTTCTTTAAATTTATATCCCATACCATATACATTACTTAAATAATCTTCCGCACCAGCAGCCGTCAATTTCTTTCTCAGATTCTTTATATGCTGGTATACAAAGTCAAAAGAATCAAGATAGTCGACGTGATCTCCCCATAGGTGTTCTGCTATCGTTTGCTTGGTGAGGACCCTATTTTTGTTAGCGATGAAATACACCAGGAGCTCATATTCCTTACGCGTCAGAACCATCATCTCTCCATGTACAGTCACCTCTTGTGTTTCGGGATCTATTTCAATCTCGTTGAAAACAATAGTCTGCTTACCATCAAAATGCTTACGCCGATACATGGCCTTGATACGAGCATTAAGCTCAGACAGGTGGAAAGGTTTTGTGATATAGTCATCAGCCCCCAGATCTAAGCCTTCAACCTTGTCAGAAAGTGCATTTTTGGCAGAAATAATAATCAGGCCGGCATCACTCATATGATCTCTTTTGACTACCCGTAAAAGATCGAGTCCGTTTCCATCTGGCAACATGATGTCCAGTAAGATTATATCGTACTCGAAGGTCGCAAGCTTGTTTTCAGCTTCCCTCAATGTGGATGCCACCTCACAAATATGCCCCTCTTTTATTAGATAGGTTGACACATTATCAGCCAACTCACGGTTGTCCTCTATTAGCAGCAATTTCATATCGTCAAATTTAGTTGGGGATTCTGAAGATACTTTGAAGAAGTGACAATGTCCATATAAGAATAGGCCCGGGAAACCCCAGGCCTATCAACCAAACCCTAACCCCATGAACATGATTCTTTTAGATACTCGACCAGGTCGAGATTTTTGTTCTTTGTTTATTAACGCCCCTTTTTTGCA
>JAUILM010000191.1 GCA_030432855.1 Bacteroidia bacterium | reverse complement strand
GGGATTTAGACCTGTAAATAATTTACTTACACGACTATGGGTGGGGTATGACAGGTTCGAAGGAATTCCCATAGCCGATCAAAGATCAACGTTGTGGAATCCCAAAGAACAGTGGCAGTGGGGTGGTTCTGCGGGATATCGATTGTCAAACGATGGCCTCATCAATTATCGATTTCAGCATTTCGATGAAACCGTTGATAATTTAGGTGATATCCGAAGGCCTCAGTTTAAGCCGTATTCTTTTGATGACCTTTATTATACCGAGCGAGTAGACCATGCCTCATCATACGATGGTAAATTGGGCAAAAAGTTTCACCTGAAAATAGTAGGTGGCTATAATCAGTATGACCGGACTAAAAATACCTTCCGAAAGAACTTTGATGAAAATGAAACATTATTAGTAGAAGGAGAACAAGACACGTCCCTATTTAAAAGCATCAATATAAGGGCCACCCTGGCCAGTGTAGGGGATCATTTCTTTAACTATATGTTGGGCGTAGAGTACCGGAGTGATGAAGCTTTTGGTGAACGTATAGTTGACAAAAGCGAAGATCGTCTGGGATTTGCCAGTATGCGAGACTTTGGCGTATTTGGAACAGCTCGGCTAAAACCTATGGATCGGTTAAATCTGGAATTGGGTTTGCGTGTCGCCGATAATTCTAAATACGAAACTCCGATCATCCCTTCATTGCATTTGAAATACCAATTGAGCGATGATTTAGCTATGAGGGGATCCTACGCATATGGATTTAGAAGTCCTGATCTCAAAGAGCTTTTCTTCAATTTTATCGATATAAATCACTTTATCGTAGGAAATACAAACTTGCTTGCTGAGCAGTCCCGCAATTTTCAATTGGGTGCTGCTTATAGTAAATCTTCTGACTCCGGATTTTCCTGGAATGCAGAGGTCAACGCCTTCTATAATAATATTGAGGATAAGATCGAATTATACGAATTTGTGGAAGGACCCAATGGGGAAGTGTTGCCAGCTATTGACACCAGCACTTTTAAGTTTGCATACTTCAATCAGGATCTCTTTAAATCAAAAGGAGTAAAATTAGCTGCTGGAATACAAAAGAATAATTTTAGTGCCGGTATCAGTATTACACATCTGGGTCACTACAACGCCGTGTATGAGATTTTTTCGGATGTGGATAAATTTACTTTTACAAACGAACTCAGCGCAGACGTAACGTACTCTTTGACCCAACCCGACATAACGTTGTCCGCATATCTCCGATCTTATGATCGAAGTATCACTTATTATCCCGACCTGAATGAGCAAGGGGAGGAAATAGCCCGTCAACGATTAATAGATGGATACACATTAATTAATCTTTCTGCGATGGTGAAAGTAGTTAAAAATACGTCCCTTACCCTGGGAGTTAAAAACATTCTCGATATTCAAAACACCACACTTTCCGGCGGTAATGGAGGAGGTGCACACTCTGGAAGTGGTAATTCAGTCCCTGTGGGATTGGGCAGGAGTCTCTTTGCCCGACTGTCCGTCGATATATAGGAGTAAATACTGTGATACCATAAAATGTTTGATTATTTATGGTAACAATGTGTTGGCAGTTGATTTTGACTATTTTCGGTCACTAAACAGGTTGCCAAATGAAAGAAATCAAGCTACTGCTATTTCTATTACTATGTCTGTCAACCCTGAATATCAGTGGACAGGAAACTCCATGGACCGGGAAGTCACTTGATCTATCCCATGGAAAATTGAGAATATCTGACAATAAAAGGTTTTTGGAATTTGAAGATGGAACACCCTTTTTCTGGCTGGGAGATACGGCCTGGGAGTTGTTTCACAGACTTAGCAAGGATGATGTAGAATTGTATTTGGAAAATCGTCGTGCCAAAGGATTTACCGTGATTCAGGCAGTGATTCTTGCGGAGCTTCAGGGACTGGATGTACCCAATGCGGAAGGAAATCTCCCTCTAAAAGGCTACGATCCAACACAAATTAATGAAGCTTATTTTGAACATGTAGACTGGGTCATCAATCGCGCTGCTGAAAAAGGAATGTTTATTGGTCTGGTACCCACATGGGGTGATAAGGTAGACAAACGCCATGGTGTAGGTCCTGAGATTTTTGATGTAGATAATGCCAGAGCCTATGGAGAGATTATTGGTGAGAGGTATAAGGATTTTTCGAACATTATTTATTTAATGGGAGCAGATCGACTGGTGACAGACGAAACACAACCTATTTATGAGGCCATGGCAGAAGGGGTTAAGTCCCGTGATAAAAATCATTTGATGACATTCCATCCTAATGGCGCCCATAGTTCATCACAATGGTTTCATAATGCTGAGTGGTTGGACTTTAACATGGTGCAGACCAGTCATGCTCAGCGATCCTATGCCTGTTATATACGTTGGTTGATTCCGGACTATGAACGGACTCCGATCAAGCCAGTTCTCGATGGAGAGCCACGCTATGAGCATTTCCCGGTAGGTTGGGATTACCAAACGTTTGGATGGTTTGACGATGCCGATGTACGTCAGGCCGCCTACCAATCTGTATTCAGTGGCTCATTTGGGCATACCTACGGATGTCATGACATATGGCAGATGCATGCGCCAGCCCACAAACCTACCCGCTGGGCAAGACATTACTGGTATGATGATCTTGATTTGCCCGGTGCCTGGGACATGCTTCATTTTCGCCGTCTGCTGGAGAGCCGGCCATTCCTTGATCGAATACCTTTTCAGCAGATAGTCAAGAATGAATATATGGCTGAGACAGAGTACAATGTAGCCACCCGGGGCGATGACTATCTGATGGTATACCTGGCTGCAGGTAAGGAAGTACGTTTAGATCTCTCATTACTGGGTTGGAGAGAGGGAAAGGCCTGGTGGTTTGACTGTAAGTCCGGTGAGATTACAGCGATCGGATCAATGGAAATGGACGGCATTAAATCTTTTAAGCCCGCCACACGTCTCAGGGGGAATGATTGGGTTCTGGTGATTGATAATGAAGCCAGAAATTTTGATCCTCCGGGGACGGTCTCCTTGATCCCCTAGATTCTCAAAGTGACTAAATTGGTTTGACTTCAGATCAAAAAATGTCAATAATGGTTCGAGTTTAGATCAAAAAATCATGAGATTGGTTTGACTTCAGATCAAAATACCAAGTGATATCCTCTCAGATAATCATAGTAATTCTTCCGATCTAATGCTTAGTAAATCGTATTAGGGTAACCCGGATTGAAATCCGACGGTGAATTTTCTCGTGCCTATGGTACTTACCTCCAACTAAATCGTTAAGCTTATTCCAGGAACCAATAAGGCTTATGATTAAATTCACTATTCTATGCATATTTTCCCAGGACCATAATACTAAGATGCAAAGTACGTGATTCTTATAATTAGGATGTAAAACCATGAAAGACATAGTATCTTTGCATGAAGGCCAACTTGTACTGGTTTCAATTAAGACTATGAGGGTTTAAGGCAAACTGGGAAGTAAATAAATACTTCGATTCGATTAGTCATTTATTGTAACTAATCGCTAGGGGCAAAAGCTAGTGATGACCACGATAGAAGGACAATTTCCAATGGAAACAACTTACATCTGGGAGGAGATCACTGAAGGTCAGACAAAGATGCAGTTGATAAATGCCGGAAATCCCTCTGGATTTATGGCCATATTACAACCTTTTATGAAAATGGCTATGCGATCTGCTAACAGCAGGGACCTCAAAAAATTAAAGTCCATTCTTGAAAGCTAATTCTGATCTTAAAACTTCACCACCGATCGGGTCCAACTTCCTATGCGAATAAAATACATGCCTGATGTCCAGGTTGAAGTATCAATTTCAAGATCAGTAAAATGATGTGTAATAGGGATCTCCCCAATTATACTTCCCGTGGAGGAGAAAATCTCAATTTTATTATTGACATTTTTCAGAATTTCTGGTATGCTCTTTATGCGAAGCTGATCCTGCACTGGGTTAGGATATAAAACTATATCTATTTTACCCGATATTTCATCAGTAGGTGTGGTCATTTCGGCAGGAGCATACACTTTTAGATGGCGCCAATACCCTCGCATAGGCCGTGGACCGCAGTTGCACCACAGCACAAAAGAGCGATCATTATTGGTGTCTAGAAACACAGTATCGCGTAAAATCTCCTGACGGTCAACATACATATTCAGAATGCGGGATGTAGTATCGTAAGAAACTGCAATTTCATACCATTGATCATATTCAAATTTGATATCCTGCCCCGCTACTTCATTCCAGTTATTATAATTTAATCCAAAGGTTTTCGATGACTGATAAATAACTGGTGAGACCCATCGCCATCCCTGACCTGCCACAAATAGCGTGCGCTTGTCTCCGGTGGGATCATCGGTAATGGAGTCTAATTTCACTTCCATCGATATATAGAAATCGTGAACGTCCATTTCCTGCAAGAAGGTCTGGATTTGGTTGAAGGTGTCCTGATCATAAAGACCCGCTCCGAATAATCCTTCGTTTTCAACCAGGGGTACATTTACTACGGTCAAATCTGAATGCGTTTGCATGCTATCTCGCAATCCGGAAGTCATGGGATAGTAGGATAGGAGTTCAAGATGGGTGCGAGGGGGTACCAGATCGACAGTGCAATCTTGGATACTATCTCGCTCATCCATTATCTGGGCATAGTAGGTCCCGATACCTAAACCATCAAGGCGCAGCATATGGCTATCCAATGCGAATTGCTGTGATCCAGTCAAAGTCGTCAATAATAGACTATATCCTGGTTGCCCTCCTTCCACTTTAAAAAGAATACTTCCATCCTTAGAGGATGAGTCGAAGGGATGTCGCTCAACCTGGCATTTGAGCTGCAGAGCAGGAAGACTAAAGACCGATACACTTGAGCTGCAAGACACCACGGATCCCAATGAGTCTCTGACAATAATGTCGTATTGACCTGCAGCCAGGCTGTCAATTGTGATAGATCCTTCTACTGGGAGCGTTCGTATGGTGTCCGCATTTCTCACAACACTTAAATTGTAAGGTCCCTCACCATCCATTATTTCCAGGAAAATAGCCCCATCAAGTGATTCTTGTGAGGATGCATCCATCGAGCTATTGCATTGAATGCTGAGGGGATCTGCCATCATGTTCAGGCTGTCAGGACCATACACTCTGAAGTTTTTCCATAGTCCCCGCATGGCATGTGGTCCACAGAAGCAATCCAGTTTGAAGTTTCGGTCATTTCCATGCGTTAGATCGAAAGTTGCATTTGCTACTTCATTTCCATTGATGAACATGCGCCCCAACTGCTTACTCCGTTCGTAAGTAATCAGGGCTTCGTACCAAGTACCATACTCAAAGTCAAACCGATCCACAGCCTGAAATGAATTATTATATCCGAAGGAGAGTTGACCGGTGGTCTGGTTATATCGTATCGATAGCCATCGCCAGCCCGAGCCTCCTACGATCACTGTTCTGTTAAGTCCATCATCCGGAATAGAGTCTATTAAAAACTCCAGAGAAAAGGCAAGATCATCTAAATCCAGGTCTGGGAAGAAGCCCTGAATATTATTTGCGGTATCAGAAAATGAATTTGCCCCATCCGAATAAAGGCCGGTATCCCTGACCTCTATTTCGATAATAGTGAGGGGATTCTGTTGGTCTGTCAGGTCCAGCAGGTCTCCTTGCAAGGGATAATGAGCCAGTAATTTTCGGTTTTCCGTCTGTGCCTGCAAGTGCCAAGTCAGAACGAGACAGATGCAAATTGTTAGAATTCTTGATGCCATACAATGCCGATTATTAATAATAAGGTTATTGACCTTTATACATTGATTGCATGTGGCAAGAAAAGGTTACCCTGGGCTTGCTGTCTGAAGCTGGGCTTTGATATATTAAAATGCGAACGCAAAAGCCCTGTCATTCCCAGGATCATCTGAATGCTCCGGTATAGAAAGTAGAGATCCTTTTACTGGGAGTTTAGATCGCCAAGAAATTTCTGTAGTAGTCTAGTAAATTAAAAAGGTCCCTTCTTCTGGATCCTCGTTGCATCGTTGGCCGATCCCGGTGTTTCTCCCCTGACTCCATGGGATTCTGTTTTTATATACCCTGGCTCCAAAGTATACCAGTCCGGAGTTAATTCACCGGGCGTATTATCACCTGTGACAGAAGTCCACTCATTGAGAACATGGCGAAGTGTTTCTAACTGATCTTTATGGGATGCCGCTTCGGCCAAATTTTTAAATTGACCGGGATCCAGATTACAATCAAATAATTCCTCCTCCGGCCGGGGCAGGATGAATATTTCAGCTTGTTGCTCCGAAAGTGAATTTTGCTCTTTTAATTTGACCAGTGCCTGGTGTGCAGGACTACCAATGGCGTCTGCAGGACCCATCAGGGGTTTATTTGTCCGTAAATTTCGGATATACATAAAATTTTTATCTCGCACCATCCTTTCATATGCTTCGTAGTCATGCCAATTGTGCTCGGCAAAAACATAATTTCGGAATTCCTGTCTTGGATCCTGAATTAATTTAGAAAATGAAGTTCCCTGAATGGCCGAAGGTGATGTAATTCCTGATATTTCCAAAATAGTGGGTGCAATATCAATCGCACTCACAAGGCTCGTACAGCTCTGATTTTTCATGGTTACTGCTGGCCAGTGCACTATAAAAGGTGTTTTCATACCTCGATCGTTCACTCGCGTTTTGCTGTGTGGGAAGGGTCTCCCGTTATCCGCCATAATAATTATGAGCGTGTTGTCCAACACTTTCTGCGATTCCAACTCATGGACAACTTGTCCTATATAGTGATCAAAGCGATACACTTCATCGTAATACTTCGCAAGATCACTTTGGGTGGCTGTATCATTACTTAAGTATGCAGGAGGTGTAAGATCATTCGCTTTGTGCGTACCTGAAAATTCATTAGGACCCCAGTCTCGATGTGCGTCAATGGCGGCAAACCACATGAAAAATGGTTTGTCTTTAGGCCGTTCTCTCACAGATTGCACCCACTGCAATTCTCCACCATCTCCAAAAGTCTTTCCATCATCGTACATCACATCAAATGACCTTCTGGCATATGGACCCATGTGAAATTTTCCTGCTTGTACTGAGTAGTAACCCTGTTCTCTCAGTAGCTCCGGAAAGCCAACCATATAGTCGGGTGGTGTTTGATGCAGTTCTGGTGCTCCTGTATTGTGTGGGTATCGTCCGGTAAGAATACTGTTTCTGCTGGGGCTACAAGAGGATGCTGTCAAATAAAAATTATGGAACATCAATCCGTTCTTTGCAAGTCGGTCAATATTGGGAGTTTCGACATCTTTATTTCCATAACAACCAAAATCATCCCAGCTAATATCATCTCCAATAAAGACAATGACATTTGGTTTTTCCAGTTGAGAAAGATCTTGTGTTGTATGGCAACAAACGAGTGCAATTAGAGAGAGAAAAATAAAATATCTGATCACAATCACTTTTTTAGAAAGGTAGCAAAAGTAAGCTATAACATTCTCAAACTCATCTCCACTTGTATGCAATCTTAATGTCGATGCTATATTCATCTTTCACATTGGCATCTGAGAGAAATTGTAGATCTCCATGCAATGCCAATTTGTTGATAAGGCAGAGACAGAGAGCATCTACAATGTCATCTCGACGTACCTGCTTTCGTAGAGTGCTGTCCAAAATACTTTGATAGAGGTATTTAAAGGATGGTTCATATTGAGTCAGTACAAGGAGGCGATCCCTCAATCCCTCTTTTGTGGATTTTTTCGAAAGTAAGGTTCTGCCATTATTCAGGGATTTAAAGCACAATTCAGGGTGACTTTCATAGATTTTAAGAGTTTTTCTGGATGCCGTAATCAAATACTGGTCGACTTGCTTGATTTTGTCCATGAGATGAAGCGACTGAATGGATAGACTCTTCCCGGTCATTTGCTCGTTTACAGATCGGGCTCCGCTGAGATGTGGCGCATAGATGGCAGCCCTGACGGGTGTATTAAACACAGTGGAGCTTCTTCCCCTGAGCTGCTTTCTTAGCTTTTGATCGATAGTTCTGGGGTAACCGGGGGATGCAAGACCCACAGGGATGTCAATTAAAATACGAGTCAGGTTAGGATTTTCAGATACTAATTCGTCAAAGTGCTGGTGAATTTGATGATAGAATGTGCCCGAAGTATATTTCACCATGATCCAACCTGCTGGGCAACCATCGACACCGGCTACTTCCATGCACTATTGATTTCGAGTACGGAGTTCGTTACGTCTCATAGGCATGGCATCAATGGTGCTAAATAGTTCGTCCAACGACAAAACCTCACTCTGATTTATTTTGATGCCACCGTCAAGACCCATCAATATTACTTTAAAATGATCCTCTGAATCTTTAAACGATTCAAAAGTATTAGACCCGTGTACCCATTCATTGGCATTAATCCCCTTGCGATATGTATCCCCTTTGACATAATAAATGACTAGTTTTCGATCGTTGAGACCTTCTGGATCACTTTGCAGAATGTTGACTTGCTGATCTAACTGATCCCTGCTATCCTCATCTGAGAGAATTATCAAGACCCGATTCTTCCATTTATGACTTGAAATATCTTGTGCTCTCACAGTACAATTGAAAGTAAATGTGGCAATTAAAATAAGTGTCGAAATGTACCTGGTCATGTATGCCTAACAGATAAAACATGGTAAGGGTTGCTAGATTTTTGAAAATTAATCAATTAAAATAGGGTTGAATATTAATTGTACTTACCGGGTGATATTTGCCATTAGATCGCTGCATTTGGTCAGGACTCTTCGATAGTGTTTAGTGACTTTCTCGGCATTTTCTGCGGTAGGATTATCTAATAGTTTTTGCAGATAGGGTAGCATCGAAAGATCCACTTTCTGATCAGTTAATTCTGCTTTTATTTCGTGTAAAGTGGATTGGATGCTTGTATCGTTCAGCGGTTGGGAATGGATGTTTTCTACAACTTTCTGCCTAATTGACGG
>JAUILM010000190.1 GCA_030432855.1 Bacteroidia bacterium | reverse complement strand
TAAATAAATATATCATCTAACTTGTTCTTTCCGACCAATATTTCATCCCCGCAACAAGTGCGGGAAAACCTTACATAGCTTAGGCCGTGTGCGGTTCTGCTTCTGCTGACGCATAGTCAGCATCAGGATTTGTCTTGGCCCGAAATAACTGCGTTTTATGGTACACCTATTTACAGTTTGCAAAACTAGTAGACGAACCCATAAGTTCGTGTAATAAAGTCTGAGATGAATTTTTTTGTGCCAGGCAAGGAGAAAAACGCAGTGATAGCCGGAGCTATAATGAGTATTTACGACGAAGTATGGTGCAAAAAGTCGCCAGAATTTGTCATAAGAATTTGTGGGTTCGTCTACTAGGAAGCTGTTGAAAAACCGAGGTTGATGCTGCAGCCGTAAATCGTTGTGCCTGACAAGGCGAGATCGAAGACGGCTACCCGTAGGTAACCAACTGACCTGTCTGCCGTGGTGCTCCGTCTTCGAAGCAG
This sequence comes from Bacteroidia bacterium, assembly GCA_030432855.1. GTDB lineage: Bacteria > Bacteroidota > Bacteroidia > Chitinophagales > Saprospiraceae > JABDMH01. The sequence continues at coordinate 8,516 of JAUILM010000190.1, read as the reverse complement.
CTATGACGCATAGGTGACCTGCCAGGCAGGGGATCAACGAAGTCAGGCGCAATGAGAACGGCTGAATTTGTTATTTAGGACATATTGAAGAATAATTATCAGCCCGAGCTGGGTATTTCAACAGCTTCCTAAGCTCTTTGCCCTACCTCGGATCGTCCTGCAAGTTCTCTAAAAAGTGATTTCTCTTTCTCGGATAAATTAGTGGGAATTATTACATGCAACTCTACATATAGGTCTCCTTTTCGATCCAATTTGTAGACTGGCATACCTTTACCTCTGATTCTCAATTTTTGGCCATTCTGTGCACCTTGAGGGATCTTAACATTAATCCTTCCATAAGGTGTTTTTACTTCTGCAGAACCTCCCAGGACAGCGGTATATAAATCTATATCCTGTTTAACATAGAGATTCTGTCCTTTTCTTCGAAAATCCGGATGTTCGCTAATTTGAAAAGTAATATAGAGATCTCCCTTAGTACCACCTGGCATGGCACTTGCGCCCTGGCCTTTGATTTTGATAGTTTGATTGTCTTCCACCCCAGCGGGGATAGTAAGCCTAATTTTTTTTCCGCCCACATCCAGGATTTGTTTTTGATCCTGCAATATATCTGTGATGCTCAGTCTCAGTGTCGCCTGAAGGTCCTGACCTCTAACAGCTTGACGTCTTCCGGTGCCATAAGATCGCTGTCCGCCACCAAACATTTCGTTAAAAAAATCTGAAAACATTTCTGATTCAAAATCTCCGGAATAGGTGAAGGTCTGACCTCCAAATCCCGGTCCTCCTGCACCTCGTCTCTGACGTTGTTGTGCCTCGAAAGCTTCAGCATGCTCCCAGTCTTTTCCGTATTTGTCATACTTTTCCCGCTTAGCCGGATCACTGAGCACCTCGTTGGCTTCATTAACTTGCTTAAATTTTTTCTCAGCTTCGATATCTCCCGGATTTTTATCGGGGTGGTATTTTCGGGCCAGTTTTCTAAAGGCCTTTTTTATGGCATCCGGGCTGGCATCTCGGTTTATTCCTAATACCTTGTAATAATCGATAAATTCCATTTTCTATCCTTTACTGGTTTAGCTTGCAAATGATTTAAATACTTGCATGGATCTCCCGAACCTTTGCTATTTTTTGCTTAGGCGTCATCGAGTCCGCAGTATCTACACCCACGATCACGGGTTTGAAATTCGATTTAGAAACAAGATGTTCCTGCAAGTGGTTTTTCGTTTCTGCGGGTCCAAAAATGTAAATGCAATCGTAGTCCTCACAAGCACTGGCAATTAAATCAAAGTAATCCTTTAATTGCTGTTTTTTTCGATTGAGGTATTTCTTTTCACTGATTGCATCTTGTATTCCCCACCTGGGATTACTATGAGATCCCCCTTTAGGAGTCGACGTGTCAACCTCTGAAGGGATTGTCCAAGATTTCTCTTCATCATTTTTGAGTGATATGACATCGGCCTGCTTCAGATCAAGCCATATTCCTAGTAGACTTTTCATAATTAAAATTCTTTCTTAGAAAACTATAGGCTGCACCTTAATCTTTGGATGATTTAAATCAGCTATTATGGTAATTTATATCAAAGATCATCTCAGTACAATCTAAGATCTTCATTCAATAGATAAACACAATTTGACCAGAGGTGGTTCGATATAAAAGAAGGTTGTGTTTTTTAATTATTGTATTTAAAATCAGATGGTTATGGATATGAAGTATAGTCTTTGTGATCACTATCACTTACTGTATCGTAGCCTAAAATTTCTCGATAAAGAATCTCAGACCGAGACTAATGAGGAGCTTGTTTCTATGATGCAGAGAAGTATCGACAAACTCAATGCATTTGTAAATATGCTGGCTGTTGTGGATCCGACACTACCTCTCCTTAGATGCCAAACCGCAGTTGCTTCTTTTCATAGAGATGTACATTCTTTATTTATGAACTATCGTGAAAGCAGGCTTCTGGAGATGGAATCTGCAGTGATGGAGAATGTGGAATCTATGCAATCTATGCTGCAGCTAGAGGGTGATGTGAAGAGGGATAGGTTTCGGGCAAAAGCACATGATCTATATCTCAATACGCTACATTCAACCGAACAAATTATCGAAAGACATGTAAACAGGTTGGACACGGTGACTATCAGCAACCGAATCCTACAGTACTTTGAAGGATTGGTGGAGTCAGTGATCGAGCATATGAAGTTGGGAGAATATGACCTCCTCTTCGGAGCCGTAAATGAATTATATTTCAATTTGCAAATGATACATGGAGCTGGTGTCAGCCATTTCGTAGATCAATATAATCATCTGGCGGATCGAATACGGACGCTGAGAAAGAATCTTGGACTACTTAAAGTCTATGATGATACTCACTACCGGTTAAGGTACTATGGGTATCAGGATAATGAGGTGCAGGCAGATCTGTCAGATAAAATAGCGAATACAAAGAATGTTCTAGGTACATCACTTGAACAAATCGATACCCTAAAAGAAGAGTTGGTGAACTACCTGACCCTTCAACTATGGTCTCCCGATGAAAAAGGATCCGGCCGGGTGTCTTACGGGTCAAAAAACCTGGGTGAGGCGTTTCAATGAAAAATGATCAATCAAAAATAATAGTAAGATGAACGAAAACGGATTAGTAAAAGATATTATGACAAAGGATGTCGTGACCGTGGATGTCAACGATCGCTTTGTCAAGATCGAGGAAGTGTTTGATTTGCATGATTTTCACCACATAATTGTACTGGATGCAGGTCAGGTGGTAGGTGTAATTAGTAAACAGGATTTGCTGAAAAAGTATCGGGATATCCGGAATGATCAATTAAATGCGGATATCACGTTGGCTAGTCATGTGATGTCTAATAATCCTCTCGCAGTAGATCCTGATGATAATATTGGTTTGGTAGCGGATATTATCCTAGCCAACAAATTTCATGCATTGCCAGTCGTCGAGGATGGTGTTTTAATGGGGATCGTCACCAGTCATGATTTAATAAAATATGGATTTGAACGATGAGAAATTTAAGATTAGAACAAATAATGAAAGTGGATCTGGTACGAATAAGACCAGATGACACAATGGAACATGTGGCATCAATTTTTGAAGAGTCAAATTTCCATCATTTACCTGTCATTGATGATGATGAGAATCTGGTGGGTATTGTCAGCACAACTGACCTTAACCAAATATCGTATGGCATGAGTTTGTTTGAACGACAGGGGGATGATGACATGTACAATCACGTGCTTTTTCGATCACTGCTGGTAAATGAAGTGATGAAGAAAGATGTCTTTACGCTTGGACCCGATGCTACCATTTCTGATGCACACCAGGCCTTCAAAGAGGGACGGTATAGAGCTATTCCAATAGTTAGTAATGGTATGCTGGTCGGACTAGTGACACCATTTGACCTGATCGAACTACTCATGGACGAAGTACAGTCGTGAATACCAGGCACTGAGTGAGTAGGGTGATCTTTGTCATTGTAGAGTTGAATCAATGTCATCGGATGCAGGACCGTAGCGATTTACCTTTCGATATCATTAATTGCAAAAACTAATTGTTATGAGACTTTTTGAATTGAGTATAGGCACAGTAATGGCAAGATTCTATCTAATGATGGCTCTGGTAATCATCGGAGTACTGACTCAAATGTGGTTTATTACTGTTTTTGCCTTACCGGTATTCCTGAGTATTTTGATGGGTGCAACTTTTGGTAAGTCCACCAAAGAGGAAACACAGAAGAAAGCGACCAAAGATCGTACTATGAACCATGGGAAAGGTGTGGCTGCATAGTGCTGCAAAGGGAGATAACCTCCTAGTATCTTAAATGAATCAGAGGATTTTTATCTTCGATTACGATATTGCTGCCGTCGATCTGCACCAGGCCCTCATCCTTAAAGTCGGAGAGTGTGCGGATCACGGTTTCTTTGGCAGTACCTGCCAGTGCTGCTAAGTCTTCTCGCAGGATGCTAAACTTGGCACACCCATTTTCGTCTGCATACTTCTCATAGAGGGAGAGTAAAGCCTTGGATACTTTTTCTCTCACTGAGTCATAGGCCAGGTCGATGAGGTGTTGTTCAGTTGCGTTTACCTGATTGGCAAGGATTTTTATAAACTGTATACCGAAGTCACGGTGCCCAAAGAGTAGAAGATTAAAGTCTGTCTTGGGTATGAGTAATAATGTCGCATCTTCGATCACGGCAGCATTTTGCTCGTAGGGCACATCTTTAATTAGGGGTAGGTATCCAAAGAAATCACCCTCTCCATAAATATGCGTGATTAATTCCTTACCATAATCATTAGTCCTATAACACTTTACTTTCCCCGACGATATGAAATACAACCAATTGGCCCTTTGACCTTCTTCAAATACCTTGGATTTCTTCTTCAAAATACGTTCTTCCCTGTTCTCAGACAATTTCTTTAATTCCTCCTGTGCCCGGGCAACATTATAAAAACTGTCGATTCCAGAACCTGAACGGTCAAAGCTATTGCGTATATGTTCCGATTTTTTCAGTCGGATTTGAATAGCGTCCAGCAGCTCCACGTCGTCAAATGGTTTGGTGATATAGTCATCCGCTCCCAGTCCCATCCCTTTGCGAAAGTCACTCTGTTCGGTCTTGGCAGTGAGGAAGATAAAGGGGATATCCATGGTGTTCGGATTCTGGCTGAGTATCCGCAGTGTACCAAATCCGTCCAATTCGGGCATCATGACATCACAAAGGATTAGATCTGGCAACTCAGCGATAGCTTTCTCGACACCGATTTTACCATTTTGGGCAGTGACAACTTCATATCCGGAAAATTGGAGAATCTCCTCGATATTCTCTCTCACATCGGAATTGTCTTCGACAACTAATATCTTCTTCATAATGGCTACTGCTGTAAACGAATCCTAAATATACTACCTTTATTTAGTTCACTTTCGAATTCAATCTCGCCATCCAGTAGTTTCAGGTATCCTTGTACTATATGTAGTCCAAGTCCGGTACCCTTGATGTTGATAGCATTGTGAGCGCGAAAGAATCTACTGAACAAATGTTTCTGATCTTCATCCGGAATGCCTATACCTTCATCAATAACAGATATTACAATGGAGTCTTTTTCGAAGTGGGCACTACACTGAATTGCTTTGCCTTCATCGCTGTATTTGCTGGCATTGGAGACAAGATTTATCAATGCATTAGTCAGCACTCTCTTATCCGATGTGATAGGACGGCCGTTCGTGTCATCGTGAAATTTGATTTCCTGCCCCTCCTTCAGAATACCCTGCATATCGGAAATCAATCCGTGGCAGAGTTCGGCAACAGGAAAACTTGTAAGTTGAATATTGATTCGGCCTTCTTCGAGTTTACTAAGTGATAGAAAGTCATTGAGAATCCCGTCCAAATGTTCTACGGATCTTCGTATCCTATCTATGTGTTTCTCCCGTTTCTCTAAATGCTCATCTAATGCATAACGTCGTATAAGAGATACAGAAGACAGAATAGTACTCAACGGTGTCTTAAATTCATGAGATGCCATGGAGACGAAGCGTGATTTGAGTTCGTTCAGCTCCTTTTCTCTATCTAGCATGCCGAGAAGTTCAATTTCATTCTTCCGAAGAGCCTCTTCAATTTCCTTCCGATGCGCCAACTCTTCTTCATATCTACGGTTTACATCTAACAGTTCTGAGATGACTTCCTGGAGCTTTAATGTCCTTTGCTTTACTCGCTGCTCCAGGTTTTGATTTAAGCGGATCAAGGTGTTTTCCGCTTTTTTTATTTCAGTCAGATCGTGTAGAATACCAGTGTAAATGGTCTTGCCATCACTGAGAGAAACCTCACTTACTGCCAACCTTATGGGGATCTCGGTTCCATCTTTATGCCGACCGGGGACTTCACGACCGATACCTATGATCTTGGCTTCTCTGGTTTTTTGATAACGATGGAGATACCCGTCATGGTGACTTCTATGTTCTTCGGTCATTATCATGGATACATTATTACCAATTAACTCTTCACGAGTATAGCCAAATAGTTTACCAGCCGCAGGGTTGGCAGATTCGATTATGCCATTTCGATCGATGATGATGATACCATCTATGACCGTGTCAAATATGGCATTCAATCTCTTTAAAGCATCTTCCAAATCACTTGTTTTTAGTTATTTTCGGTTGGTACCCTTGATGGTTGATCCAAATCATTTTTTCTGATGCGTCAGATCACTTTAGGCAATCATGGGGTGATATATCTTGGAGTAAAGATAAAAACAAAGAATCATGGCACTAAACATCCTGGATAAAGTTTCCACAATTATGTCCACCGATTTAATCACAGTACATCCTAAGGATACACTACTGGACGTGAAAAAGATTTTTGACAATAACCGGATACATCATATTCCTGTCGTAGAGTTCAAAAAGATAGTAGGTATTATCAGTCTGACCGATCTTTTACACTATGAAAGAGGTTATCAGAATATACCCTATAAAGATGTCTTTGAAAACAGCAGATTAAAGGCTTATGCAGTAGGGGATATTATGACCACGGGCATGGCAAAGATGGAACCTGACGAACGCATTGATGTAGCATTGGAAGTCTTTAAGGAAAACCTCTTTCACGCTATTCCGATCGTTGAAAATGATGAACTGGTAGGTTTACTTACTACACATGATATTATTTCTGCTTTGGCAGATTCGTGATCACTAACAAACAAAAAACTGAAGCTATGAAAAAGATAATTGTTCCCACTGATTTTTCAGCCGGTGCAGATGCCGCCGTGAAGTATGCAGTGCAACTGGCGTTTTTTCTGAAATGTGACGTAGAATTAGTTCATGTACTAAATCCTGCTACGGATCTAAATACAGGATATATGATTGATCCTGGAATTGAAACAGTTAAACGGAAGAAACTTATAGCTGCAACGGATGCTGTCAAGGAATTGTTGACAGATAAAATGGCTGAGGAAGTGAAAGTATTCAGCAGCTTCATCTTAGGGTTTCCGATCGAGGAAATAGTGAGTCTTTCACAGTCAGATGGAGCCTTAATAGTCGTGGGTGCCAAGGGTGAATCCGGCGTTTTAGATCGTATGTTTGGAAGTATTCCTTCGCATCTGGTGAAGAAAGCATCAGCACCTGTCCTGATCGTTCCGGAAGATGCCCCTCTAAGTGTATTGGTGTATGCGTCAAGTGAAACTGATTTGGATTATAAGATTTCCGGTCATATTAAATCCCTGGTCAATGCATTCAATGCCCGATTGCACACAATTCATATTGGAAAGGAATACCCAGAATGGCAGATGGAGGCCGTATTTGCGAAAGTGGCGGCGGAGCAACCTGTGATCATTAAAAATATTGATAAGGAAGATGTCGTCTCGGGACTCAATACCTATTGTGAACAAGTGAATGCGGACCTTTTAATGATGTCTACTAAACATCGCGGATTTTGGGATTCATTGGTACATACTAGTGTGACCAGAGAAATGGCGTTAGAACCACATCGACCACTTCTTGTTTTTCACGAAAGTGACTCGGTCAAATTATAGCAAGTAGCCAAATTGATATGAAAAAGTGCATAATCGTTCCTGTTGACTTTACAGACATTGCGTTTGATGCGTATTGTTACGCAAATGAACTTGCTTACTCTGTAGATGCATCTTTACATTTGCTCCATGTATCCTCTGGTTCCTTCGAAACAAACCAACCCCTGGATATTAAGGCAGGTATGACCCACGAGGAAATGCTGCTTGAGAAATTAAAGGGTTTTGCCCGATGGCATCCCAATGACCAACAGAAACCGTTGCACCCCGTCGAAACCACATATCAGGTGGCCATCGGTAATATTGTGAACCAGATCCTGAAGGTGGCGGAGGAAAAGGATGCTTTTTTAATTGTGGCTGGAACACGTGATAAGCATACCTTAAAAGACAAGTGGTTAGGCACGGTATCATCAGGAGTGAGTATTAGAGCGGATCGCCCGGTATTATTGATTCCGTACCAGACTTCGTTTGAAAAGGTGCAAAATCTTGTGGTAGCTTGTGACTATCATGCGGACAATTATAAGGTGATTAAAAAACTAAGCACCTTTTCATATCTCACGAGGTCCACTCTGCATGTTGTCCATGTGAAATCAGGAGAGGAAGTGGAGTTTGAATATCTAAAAGATGAAATTTTGGATATGTTGAGGACCTATGCTGATCCCACACTGCAGATCAAGACAGCTACACTGGAAAATACCGATGTGGTAACGGGACTGTATGACTATGCAGATAAGTACGACGGTGCCATGATTATTATGATATCCCAGAAAAGAAATTTTTTAGAACGATTAATACATCGCAGCATGAGTATGAAAGCTGCAATAAATGCAAAAATGCCGACCATGGTATTGCATGTAGAAAGCTAAAATGAAGTTTATGAAAAGAATACTTGTTCCCACGGATTTCTCAAAAGTATCAGGAAATGCATTGCAATTTGCCATTTACCTGGGTAATCATTTTGGAGGACATATCGATGTAGTACACACCTATGATGTGGTGAGG
>JAUILM010000189.1 GCA_030432855.1 Bacteroidia bacterium | reverse complement strand
GATGATCCAAAAGGATGCACTCGATTGTGTGCACATTTGTACACCTAATGCTTTGCATTTCGATATGGCCAAAAAGGCTCTCAATGCGGGCCTTCATGTGGTTTGTGAAAAACCGCTGGCCACTACGATCGAGGAAGCAGAGGAGTTGGTCAAGCTTGCAACTGATAAAAATGTCGTGAATGCCGTACATTTTAATATCCGGTATTATCCTGTTGTGCGGGAGATGAGAAGAATGCGCGAAAAAGGTGTACTCGGTGATGTATATTCAGTGATTGGGTCCTATCTACAGGACTGGCTGTTTCTCTCTACTGATTACAATTGGCGATTGGAGAAAGCGCAGTCGGGAGATAGTCGGGCCATCGCAGATATTGGAAGTCATCTGCTGGATTTGATTGAATATATTTCCGGACTCCGGGTCACTCAGGTGATGGCGGATTTTAATACGGTACATAAGACCCGAAAGAAGCCGCTCAAGCCCATTGAAACCTATTCAGGATTGCAGTTGACACCAGAAGATTATGAAGATGTACCTATAGAGACAGAGGATTACGCCTCTGTCCTTCTGCGATTTGATAATGGGTCAAAAGGAGTAGTAACCGTGAGTCAGGTTTCTGCAGGACGCAAAAATCAATTGAAGGTGGAGATAAGTGGTTCCCGTCAGAATATGGCCTGGAATTCTGAATCGCCAAATGAATTGTGGATCGGCCATCGCAATGAACCTAATAAATTATTGATGAGGGATCCCTCTTTGTTTGACAGGAAATCGGCAGGAATTATTTCATTCCCGGGTGGTCACAACGAGGGTTTTCCTGATACCTCCAAGCAGTTGTTTAAAGAAGTGTATGCAGCTATAAAAAATCCAGATCTACGTATTGATCCTGATTATCCCACATTTCAAGATGGACTGCGTGAGTTGATTCTCTGCGAAAAGATATTGGAAAGTAATCGAGATCAGAAGTGGATTGATGTTCCCAGGTAATAGCTGTACTGGTCATGTCCCAACGGGTGGATGGTAAGAGAGTTGATATTAAGTAGATTATAACTCCTGGTAAGATCACAGTAAATAATCAACAGCTTTCGATCCTTACACGGACGAAGCCGACTTTATTTTCTACTTTTCGTGCTATCTAAAGATGCTATCATGAAATACTGGATCATTTTTCTTACCTGTTGCGTATTGTTTTCCTGTGCTGAAAAAAAGGTGGCTGAGCCGCTCATGGAAAATACAGATCAGCACAAAGAGCCTACGATGGCACCCTTCTATCATGGTGTCGCATCAGGTGATCCGGATCAATCATCATTAGTGATTTGGACCCGGGTGACCCCTGAACAGAATGAAGAGAGTATTTCAGTCGATTGGGTTGTTTCCAGTGATGAGGAATTTCAGGAAGTTGTACAACGAGGAGTTTTTGAAACGGGGCCGCAAAGAGACTATACAGTGAAGGTACTGGTCGAAAATCTATCAGCAGGTTCTAAGTATTATTATCGGTTTAAAGTGGCAGATGACTTATCTCCAACGGGTAGGACCCGCACCGCTCCAGACAATGGCGAAAGCTTGAAATTTGCGGTGGCAAGCTGTAGCAATTTTGAATGGGGATATTTTAATGCCTACAGAGCCATGGCAGAGCAAGAGGATTTAGCTGCAGTTTTGCACCTCGGAGATTACATTTATGAATATGGCATTGGTAGGTACGGAGATACCTCTATCGGCCGACTCAATATACCCCCACATGAAATCGTGTCATTGCAGGATTATAGAGATCGATATGCTCTATACCGGCTTGATCCGGATCTTCAGGCTGCCCATCAGAACCATCCCTTTATCGCTATTTGGGATGATCATGAGATCACCAACAATTCTTACAAGAGTGGTGCTCAGAATCATCAGGAGAATGAAGGTAGCTATGAAACCAGAAAATCAATTGCCCGCCAGGTGTATTATGAATGGATGCCAATCCGTGAAATGGATCACCATTATCGATATTTCCCATTCGGCAGTCTGGCGGATGTGATTATGCTGGACGAACGATTGGAGGCCAGGTCACAGCAAGCAGATAGTCTTACTGATCCGAGATTTATGGACCCCGCACAAGCCATGATTGGCCCTTCTCAATTACAATGGTTTTCAGATCACCTTAATAATTCTACCGCCAAATGGAAATTGATCGGTAATCAAGTGATTTTTTCTTCCCTGGATTGGGGCCGTCCTAATTTTTCCATAAATCTGGATGCCTGGGATGGATATCCGGTTGAGCAAAAGAAAGTGGCCAATATAATTAAGGAGAACAAGATAGAAAATGTGGTTTTTCTCACTGGTGATACTCATTCATCCTGGGCCTTTGAAGTAACCCTTGATCCACATGATGAATATAAAAGAGAGGGAGCGTTTGCCATTGAATTTGGCACGACAAGTATCAATTCAGCCAATACCGATGAAGGTAACCCCGTAGATACGGCCATTAATCGGGAGAAGAGAGTAATGGATCCTGCATTAAATCCGCATCTGAAGTATTCAAATATGCGGGACCATGGATTTATTCTGCTTACAGTGACTGAAGATCAGTTGTTAAGTGAATATATCTTTGTGGAGACGGTCAAAACCCGTAGCAATAATCATCATGTTGAAAAATCTTTTGTAGTTCCTGCCGGGTCTAATACTCTGCAACAGGATCTTTGAAAGCCTTTTGGAAAGATCTACCTAACCATACACTGATTTATTAGGTTGAATCCATCGCTGCATTTGTATGACAACAGGACGAATGTGCTGTCGATATTTATCGATGAGATAGGGTCTTCTTCTAAAGAATGTAATAATACTTGCTTTGCCGCAAAAAAGGAATGAAGACTTTGGTGCTAAAAACAATGTTTTCAGAATTCCTTTTTCATTTGCATATCTGAATTTGTACTTTTCACTACCATGACCAAAATCCAAAACACTTAGGTTGTTGGCTTGCATCCATTCACCCATAAAAGAGATCAGGACCTGACCGACACTATATTTATTGAAAGCTTCGTCATACGTGGGGGAGTGATAAATAAGTGAATTTTGTTGAAGGAGACCAATGCAAAAAGCAATGATTTTATCTTCGGTTTTGATGGAAAACCGAACCAGTAGTCCGTCAGCATGCCATGTGCGGAGAAATTCCTCTAAAGCATAAATTTTATTAGGATTTCGGTAGGCGGACGGGGTTGGAGTATCGGACCAGCGTTCAATATGACAGGCACAAAAAGCACTTGTCCACTCTGAAATATTTTCTAAATCGGTCTCTGCGTGAAACGTAGCTCCCTGTTCTCTGACCAGGCGATTCTTTTTGTATCGATTGGTTCTTGATTTTTTTAATTTTTTTCCAAGCTCAGCCGGCGATGATTTTACTAACATGGGACAGACAGCCGAATCTACTGATTTGGAAAAAAGTGGACTTTCTTGATAGCTCTTTTCAAAAGAACCATGATAGGATGCCCATCCTGCCAGGTTGTTAAATTCACAGCAGAATCTGTGATCTCGTATCGTCTGAAAGAGTCCTTCGAAGAAATGATCCCAATCCTTGGCTATCGTCTTTTCATGTAGGATAAAATAGTTATGATCAGATTTTACCTGACTAAGGAAGAGTAAAGTATTTTTTCTATTTTGAAAAACAGTGGCACCAACCAGTACATCATTTTTAAAGAATTGGTATACGTAAACTTCATGTGAGGTTTTATCTGACAGGTACTTGAGAAATCCGGGAGCTTGAAAAGGAGATTGATAAAGGCTACACTCCCAGAGTGTGTGGTATGTGGTCCAGAATGCAGGTCCTAGCACCGCAAGTCGGGTGAGTTGATAGCCAGCAGGGTTTGATACCGTACGATTCATAATACTAGATGACAAAGTGTAATATGTGTCAGACCACCCGGTGAGCATAGGAAGCTTTGACGTGTTTAATACTTACTCCTTCAAGAATCGTGCTGAAATGCACGCCGTATGTGATAATCTCAAGCTGGACAGGTGAAACTATTAATTCATGGGTAGAAAGTAATATCGAATATTATTAACACATCTATTAAAATCAATAAATGAAACGAAAACTAAAGTGGGGTATCATCAGCACGGCTAATATCGGACTGGGCCGGGTGATACCCGGGATGCAGAAAAGTACGATTTCAGAAGTATATGCGATAAGCTCCAGGGATGCTGGAAAAGCAAAGTCCGCGGCTGCAAAAATGGGAATACCGAAATCACATGGCTCTTACGAGGAGCTGTTAGCTGATCCGGATATTGACGTCATTTATAATCCACTGCCCAACCACCTTCATGTAGAATGGAGTATTAAGGCACTGGAAGCTGGTAAACATGTACTTTGCGAAAAGCCCATTGGAATGAATAACGGAGAGGGCAAAAAGCTATTGGATGCCAGTCGCAGATTTCCCAGGCTTAAGATTATGGAAGCCTTCATGTATAGACATCATCCTCAATGGAAGAGGACAAAATCTTTGGTGGAGAAAGGAGCAATCGGAGACCTCAAATCGGTACAATCTTTTTTCTCTTACCACAACACAGATCCCCACAACGTGCGCAACATGGCGGAGATTGGAGGAGGGGGCTTGATGGACATTGGATGTTATTGTATTTCCTTTGCCAGGTTCTTATTTAATGGCGAGCCCCGCCGTGTCGTGGGCCTGCTGGATTTTGATCCCAACTTCGGAACGGATCGAATGGCTTCAGGAATTCTTGATTTTGGAAATGGCTTGCATTCAACATTTACATGCTCCACACAGATGATGCCGTATCAACGATGTCTGATGGTGGGAACCGACGGCACTATTGAAATTGATATCCCTGTAAATGCTCCCCCAGATAGAGAAACAAAGATCTGGTTGAAGACCCGCGGTACAAAAGAGGAAATTGTTTTTGATGTAGTAGATCAATATCATGCACAGTGTGATGCCATGGTGCAGGCCATTGTGGATGGTACACCTGTACCCACTCCCCTGGATGATGCGGTCCATAATATGCAGGTGATCGATGCGATCTTTGAAAGCGGTAAGTCCGGGGATTGGATCGACCCCAGTACCCTGTAGGTAATAAAAAAGGCAGTCCGTTTGGGACTGCCTTTGGATTCCAGTTACTCTTAAAACAACTTATTTAATTTCAATATTCTTGGGAGGCTGTGTCTTGGCCTCTTCTTTCTTAGGTAGTACCACATTCAGTATACCATCTTCGTATACTGCAGATATACCAGCAGCATCTACACTGTCAGGAAGAGTGAAAGTCCGTTTGAAGGACTGATAGCTGTATTCTTTTCTTGTGTAGTGTCCTTCTTCCTGCGTGTCCTCTACTTTCTTTTCACTGCTGATCGTCAATAGTCCATTGTCCAGTTCGATATTAAAGTCAGACTTTTTCAGTCCGGGAGCTGCCACTTCCAGACCAAAGTGGTCGTCAGTTTCCTTAATGTTTACACTGGGAGTTGTCCATCGTGCATTCTCATTCAGCAGTGTGTTGAAATCGCGGCTAAACCAATCATCCATCCATGAAGAAAGTGATCGAGTAGGGTTGCCGTTGTGGATTTTTGCTAATGTTCTCATCTCTATATTTTTTAATTAAAAAATTTCCAATTACACCTACATATATGCAAGTTAAATGCCATCCAACCATTTACTTACATTTTGTCAGTTTCTGATCGATTTGATACGAATTCAAATGCCATGTTGGCAGTGTGGGTAAAAAACGCCTGTAAAAATGGCAGTCTGCCTAATGATTTGGGTAAATAATGCCCAATCATCAGAATCCAGGGCTTACCATCGGAATTCCTGCCAATAATTTTCCCATCAGCCGGTAATGATTTCTCATTCCAGACTATAGAGAGGTAATACTATAGAAGAAAAGACTATGTCTCTGTTAATTCATGAAATCGTTTGGAGCCCCCCTATTCTCCCCAGGGTCCGCGTACCAGAGTGGGAGGCCGAAGTGCAGGATAAACTGGGTCGGGTACCTGATTCACTCACTCGAGTATCCCGGAGTCCGTGGATCCGGCAGACCGTATTCAAATGGCCAAGATATAAGACCCGGTATTTGGCTCGAAGGTACCGGGACATTTGTGATATCGTCTCCGCACAAGAAAATGCGTGCAGGTATTGCTACGGTTATGTAAAAGCTCAGATGCGATTTTTGGGGTACTCTGAAAGAATGATTCGAAGTATTGAGGAAGATGTGCTGGGCGCAGAATTGGATGATAAGGACCGGGTATTAGTACAGTTCTGTCGAAATCTCTCCCGATCAAGACCCAGACCACCTAAAGATGATCTTCAGAAGTTAAAGGCGGTGGGATTCACACATCTGGAAGTGGCCGAGTTGGTGTTCCTTACGATCAATAATTGTTTCATGAATAGGGTCTCCACCTTCATTTCAGTCCCTCCCATGGACTATATGGAGAAGCTATCGGTGAGTTTCAAGGGAAAACTTCTACGGCCTTTGATCGCCCGAAAAATTCGAAAGCTGCTGTGGCAGGATGACATTCTGGAAGGCGATCTATCCGATTATCCCGTATTTGTCAGGGTGCTTGCAGGACTTCCAGCGGCTAAATCGTTTCATGATGCTTTCCAGGGCGCTATTGAATCCAGAGTGTTGTCCCGTGAACTTAAAGTCCTCATGTTTGCCGTGGTCGCCCGGACACTGCGATGTCCTTACTGTGAAACGGAAACCTTGCAGATGGCTTTAAATCTTGGGTTTACTGAGCAGGAATTTGATGAATCCCTGCATGCCTTGCGATCAGACCGACTGAATGAAAAGGAGCAAAGACTATTGACATGGACAAGAGAGACGATCCACTTTCAGACGGGCCCTGTTCAGGAGAGTGTAAAAAATCTGGCTAAGGAGATAGATGAAGTGATGCTACTGGAGGCAATCGGTGTGGCATCACTGGCAAATGCAGCAGTTCGCCTGGCTGTTCTAATAAAATAGGCCGTCATGATAGGTATACTCTTTATTCCGGTTCTATTGATTTTGATCTACGTGATCCTGAAAAGTAAACAACGTATACAGAGAATGCAGCATTTATTGAAGCACACCACACAAAAACTGGAAAGTCTGCAGGTGCATTTTGCTCGATTTGTACCTGAGCAGGTCATTGAGCAGTTCACCGGACAGCATGGTCAATATCCTGCGGAGGTGCGTCAGGTCACTGTTCTTTTTGCCGATCTAAAGGGCTTTACCAGTATGTGCGAAAAGCGGCATCCCGAGCAGGTGGTGTCAATTCTGAATGGCTATTTCAGAGTGGTAAGTGATGCCATCAGTAAAAATCATGGGACCGTTACGGAACTTATTGGCGATGGTGTCCTGGCATTGTTTGGTGCTATCCATCACAATCCATGGCAGGTCAGGGATGCGGTGAAGGCTGCCCTGGCTGTCCGTAAGGCGCTGGTTGATTACAATCAGGAGCTGGAAGACCGGGGACTGCCCGCCCTGCATCTGGGTATGGGGATTCATCAGGGTGAAGTATTAGCCGGGATTATGGGAAATGCAGAACTCAGCAAATTTGGAGTGGTAGGTGATGTGATTAATGTTGCCTCCAGAATTGAGTCACTCACCCGAATTCATAATTGTGATCTACTTATAAGTGAAAGTGTCCAGAGACAGTTGGGAGATGATTTTAATCTAAGTAAAATGCCAGAAAGTCTTGTGAAAGGCAAAGAAAAGGCGCTGGTCACGTATGCGATTTCTGACTAGGTAAAGATGGGTTCTAATTCAATAGTTTGTCTTTCAAAATAGAATGCAGAATGTTGTCTCGCATATTCCTGCTGACGGGAATTCGGTGCGTTTGTATGACGAGCTCATGATTCTGTACAGTTTTCACCTTTTCACTATTTACGATATAGGATTTATGCGTGCGCAGAAATTGTTCTCCTGGCAGATGTTCCAGTATATCTTTCATGGAGGTGAGCGTTAGATATTTCTCTTTCTCGGTGAATATTTGAATGTAGTTTTTCATTCCTTTTATGAAAAGAATGTCACTGAAATATATTTTCTCATATCGGCTGTCACACTTTATGAAGAAGTGGTCATCACTTTCCGATTTTTCATGCGATTTATGTGACTGAACAGCGATTAGATCTCTGACCTTCGAGGCGGCTTTGTAAAAGCGGTCAAAGGTGATGGGTTTTAGTAAGTAATCTACAACATCCCACTGAAAACTCTCCAGGGCATAGCTGGGATGTGCGGTGGTAACAATGATGGAGGGTAAGGGTCGGATATTTCTAAGAAATTCCATGCCACTCATTTTTGGCATTTGAATATCCAGAAATAGTAAATCTACTAGATCTCGATCCTGATAGGACATAAATTCGAGAGGTTGCTCAAACGTGTCAAGTAAATTTAAAAATTCAACCTCCTGAATGTAGTTTCGGAGTCCTTCCCGAGCCAGGGGCTCATCATCGATTATGGCACAATTGATTAATTCCATGTGGTGGCCAGGTTGCTGGATGCCACGCGATCCATAGAGTCTAGTGTCATCCTGATATTCACTACGAAGTTCGTAGGTTCTTTCCGTATTTCAAATTGATGTTTTTCTTTGTATAATAGCTCAAGTCTCCTTTGGATGTTTTTTAGTCCAATACCTCCCTGTTTTTCTGTGCTCACTACCTGATGAGAGCAACTGTTACTACAAGTGACATATAGGTTGTTTTCACTGAGATCGATATTCACTTCTATCCACGACCTGCCATATTGATCCGGGGAGACATGTTTAAATGCATTTTCGACCAGGGTAGTCAGGATGAAAGGTGTGATTTGAATCCGGGGGTGTATGATGGAAGGTGTTTTTAAATCCACTTGCAGGTTAGTAGTATATCTAAGTTGTTGGAGCTGTATAAATTTTTGCATGTGCTCGATTTCTGTAATAAGCGGCACCTTGTTTTCATTACACTCATACAGCTGATACCGCATCAAATCTGAAAAGCTGGCAAGCGCATCAGAGGCACTGGTCGGATCCTTCTTGATGAGGACAAAGATTGAATTGATTGTATTAAAAAGAA
>JAUILM010000971.1 GCA_030432855.1 Bacteroidia bacterium | reverse complement strand
TCTGGGTGACCATGGCCTATGGAGGTAGAAATCCATATCGAAATACAGTTTTAAGTATAGGAGAAAAACTATTTGGAAATAATTTTCATCCTATCACGCATTTTATGCCCAAACAAGAATACCTTGACTTCATCGTGCAGATGGATTTAGTCATTCATGGATCACTACGGTCCTTCGGTATGGGAAATATCACTACCCAACTAGCCATGGGCAAAAGTCTCTGTCTAATGGAAAATAATCCCTGTTCCAATTTTCTACTTGACGAAGGCTTCCACATCAAACGATTGAAAAATAATGACTCATTGACATTGGAGGAAATCCTGCATCTCATAAGAGATTCCCGTTTTTACGACAATGCGGCGTTGGCAAGAAGAAGATTTGCCAATGCGTATGTCACCAGAAACTACGAAGACATCTTTAGTGGTAAGCCCGTCTAAACTTACCTGGATAGGAAGTAGTCCAGGTCAGTTCAGCCAAATCAATCATAGCTTTCTTGTTTAAGAAAGGCAGAATTCAATTGATCGACTTCCAAGACCTAGATTCACATGGATCTATCTCTGTAACTGAACGGTGGCTCTCCAATAACGATCACCTTGTCATAACAATACATAGTAATTTCCTGGCGTCCATTCAGGGTAGAAAGACGTATTGTACTCATATCTCTTCTTACATTTCGCTGCAGGATCAAAGCACCCGTGGCCTCAACCAATTTTAAACTGGCATTATGATTTAAAGTCAAATCCTCTAATTCAATTTAAATAAAATCTATAGCAGGATTAGTATAGACTATTAGCGACTCTGCATTTATTTTCTTATCAAAAAGAGACTCCTGCTAACTGCTGACAAATCAGACTTTATGTGATCTTGTGATCCCTTCCCAGGATAACAGAAGTAGATACTTAGCTGAAATTTTGAGACGGCAAGCGATTGTGATAGGTATCTGAAAACAACCATCAGATTAAGGTCCTTGAATAAAAATTATCTCTCCAAAGACTCTAATTTTTCTTCCAAACTCTTGATCCGATTATCTGCCTCTAAAAGATATAAAGTTAATTCTTCAATCTTTTTCAATAGGCGTGCACTGATATCCCCGATTTCAATACCATCAGACTCAACCGATTTCGCTGAAGGAATATTAGGGAGATGACCATTTTCTTCAATGTATTGGCGAAGGGCCGACAACTGCATTAGATCATAGTCACTCTCAAATACATAATCAGGCCATCCTTCCGGATTTACCAGCGTTTCTTTCGAGAAGATAGTACCCATGACCGATAAGGCATATTCACCCGCATCCTGACTCCCAATAGCTACACCACCCTGATCATAATAAACCGTCCCATTGAAATTTTTCCAGACGCAACATGTTTCCGGAGATGTTTGACAATATATGTCGAGTTTAGGCCGACGATGGGAGAGCTCTGTATCCGATGATAAAAAATTTAGACTCTTATAAAACTGCTCATCTGTATTTCTCAAAAGAAAACCATAAAAGGGAGCACCCCTATTATAACAGTCCTGAATAATTTCTGTCAGATCTATTTGAATGGAATCATAGTCATTATTGGTTGGAATATCAACGTAATAATTCTCATCGTAAGAAGGTTGAGAATTCCATGTCACCACGCTTTCCTCCCAATTTTCAGTCAAGAGATAGAGTCTGGAAGCATTATTTCCATGTGCACCTCCTTCACTC
>JAUILM010000188.1 GCA_030432855.1 Bacteroidia bacterium | reverse complement strand
TTGAATCATCGACATCACCTTCTTTAGAAGAGAGCTCCGTCTGCAGTTGTTTAAACTTAGCGGTAGCCTTTTGTTTTGCTTCATTTAGCAGTAGTCCATAGTCCTTTTTCTTGTCGCCGGGCACCTCCTTCATAAGAGCGAAGTAAGGCTTGATCTTGTTTTTGGATCCCAAAAATTGAACTCTAAAGGACTCCAGAGCATCCATAGATTCGGGCTGCGAGCTTTCAATCTCCTCAATCAGCAGTCCAACTTTTTCGAATAAATCAGCACTCATGCAATTTGTTCTTAAAAATGATTTGCAAAGGTATAATTTTATGACGATTGGGGTATTTTGCCCTACCTTCGACTATTGATGAAAGAAGTATACTCAGAGGATAGCGAGAAGATCTTTTTGATCCTGTCGGTGCTACTTCTCATATCACTACTCTACTCTTTCTTTGTATTGTCTCTATGCATGTTTGGCTTTGGTCTCTTAAGTCTTTTTCAGTTTCAGCTCAAACCCTTTAGAGTACAACGTAGGCCAGATTTCATTCACGAGATTCGACAATTTCAGAAGGAGCCTCCATGGTATGCTCTGAGCCTGATATTTTTCATCGTGCTGCTCAGTGGTCTCTATTCGGATGATACAGCCTATTGGCTGGAGCGCCTCAGGATCAAGTCCCCTTTTCTATTGCTACCGCTGGCCTTCTATCTGATACCTTCCATCGGTCGAGCAACCTATCACAAAATTCTACTGGCATTCCTTGCAATCATGTGCTTAAGCTCACTACCTATCGCCTTTGATATGATGCGGGAATATAGTCAGATGGTCTTGCGATTGCAGCAGGGCCAACCTATACCTACCCCGGGAAATCACATTCGATATAGTTTGCTTCTAGCCCTGGCATCACTCACAGGCGTCCTTCTCCTGGTCGATCAGACTTTGACGAAGACGAAACTTCTTCGCAGGACGCTGATCGCAGTTTCAATATATCTGTTCATTTTCATTCACTTGCTTGCCGTACGAAGTGGGATTGCAGCTTTGTACCTTACCAGCCTATTTTTCCTGGTGAGAGCATTTTGGCACCCCAGATATAAAGTTCTGGCACTAGGATTATTGGTGGTCATGATCCTTACTCCGATCATTGCTTACTTTGCTATCCCCAGTTTTCAAAATCGCCTCAATTATATGGTGCGTGATTTTTCACAATACCAATCTCAAAAATGGGATGCGTATTCAGATGCAGAGCGAATTTTGTCCATCCGGACCGGTTTAGATATTGCCTCTGAGCATCCTGTACTGGGGGTGGGCGCCGATCTCAAATCGCAAATGAAAGACCGGTTTCATAAAGCTTACGATAAATATTCATTCATAATGCCGCACAACCAGTTTGTTTCTGTGCTTGCGGCACATGGAATTCTAGGATTATTCCTGTTTATTGTTGCTATTCTGGCCCCGCTCTGGCCCATGTCGCATTGGGAAAATCATTATTTTATCGCCTTGCATGGTATCATTTTCTCCTCTTTCCTGGTGGAAAACACCATTGAGACATCTGTAGGGGTAGCTCTATACCTGTTTTTTCTTTTGTTGGGTCTAAATCACATGAAGACTAGCCCATCGTGAATCTTCTGGCTTTGTCTCTTAGGAAGAATCCTACAAAGAGACCAAACACTAATCCACCCAAATGTGCGAACCAGGCCGTTCCACCACCTTCGACAGGAGCCCCCAAACTTTGCCATGTGCTGAACACCTGCACTACAATCCAAATACCCAGAAATGCCAGAGCTGACATGGTGATTCTCCGGAGGATAATGAAGAGAAAAACAAATACCTTGATCCTGGAGGTTGGAAACATAATCAGATATGCACCCAACACCGCTGAAATCGCACCGCTGGCACCCAAACTAGGAATGTCGCTGTTAATGTTGAAAAAAACATGGGCCAGCCCGGCCACAATACCTCCTAATAAATAAAATATAAGGAAAGGAATATTACCGATAGTTGCCTCAATATTGTCCGCAAAGACCCAGAGAAATAACATGTTGCCAATAAGATGCATCCAGCCACCATGTAAGAACATGGCAGAAACCAGTGTACCCCAATGATGACCATCGCGTATATAGACCGGAATGGTACTATAGGCCTCCAAAAAGCCCATCATCTGTCCCTGGTCTAGTGATACCTGGTATAGAAAGACCAGGACATTAATGATAATGAAGGCATAACTAAAGAAAGGGTAGGCTCCTCCCTTTATCTGATCGTCTCCTATTGGAAAAAACATGTAGGCTAAAGATATTGAAAGAATGTAAAATGCCTCTCAATTTTGTCTTGTCGACATTCATTTGCATCCTGGAAGAATTATTTCACTAAGTCTCTCTGAACAACTCCTCCCTAGCATCTAGTCGAGCAATCGACCAATATCATCTTCCATAGGGCCTCTATCAAATAGTATCTGGCTGGATGAAATGGTGCTGTCAGTATCAATGAGGAACGCCATGTTAGGGGATTGGCCATATAAGTTCCAGAATTCATTATCGGGGTCATCCACCAGAATCTTAGGTGCAATCTTTGTCGAATTCTTCCACTTTTGAGTCAAGATTCTCCTATCACGGTATGTCTTAGGTTGCTCCGCAGATACATCGTCGCGAAGGTTAAAATTAGAAATCCAAACATCACTCGATATCGAATAGGGACTGGCCATATCAGCTGGGTGTGCCTCTACAGTATGTATAAGATATACCCTCAGCTTCCTCTTGTATTTACGACTCAAATCAGATATATCATCCATTTGCTCCCGGGAAATATCGCACGTATAGCTACCATTGATCAGTAGAATGGGATCACCTTTTTCCAATTCTTTATAAAGATTGAATTCCTTACCACTTAAATGTCGGATGGTGAAATTTGGTGCTACTTCACCTGCTGGTTTAAGCAGAACTTCCCAACGCAACATATAGTTGTAGTCAACCATTGCATCAGATTTCTTAAATAAAACCTCCTTGGAGTCATCGGGTGTAGATTTAAGAGAGGTCTTCTTTTGTGCCAGAAGTGCATTCACTGAAAATGAAAACAAAATCATGGCAAAGATCAGGGGTTGATTTTGCATGGCAGGAATGTTTTAACAAAAAGCTACAAACTTTACCACAATTTTATAACGCCTATTGAGCAACCCGACTAACAAACTGACGAAAGACCTTATCTGAGGTTTAAAAGACTTACCACATACCTTCTAAATCGGTCTACAAAGCAGTACACACCGGATTGATACCATGAATTTAGGCTCTTACGTTAATCCGGCCTTGAGAAGATCATGAATATGAATTACGCCCATGTACGAGTTTTGCGACTGTACTAACAATTGGGTTATGTTTTCATCTTTTAGCATCAACAGAGCCGTGTAGGCCTTCTCTTCACTATGGATACATTTAGGTGATCTGGTCATAATATCACCAGCTACCAGAGAAGATACATTTGATCCTTTTTCTAACATCCGTCGCAAATCACCATCAGTAATAATTCCCACAATCCGTCCATGGTCCAGGACCGCTGTGGCTCCCATTCTATTAGAGCTGATTTCGACTATCACCTTGGCAATATTATCCTTTGGAGAAACGCTTGGCTTCAGCTGTTCGGATAATAAGTGTTTTACTTTCAGGTTCAGGCGCCTCCCCAGCGTTCCGGCGGGATGTAAACTGGCAAAGTCTCCAGGCTTGAAATTTCGAAGCTTAATTAAGGCCGCTGTCATAGCATCTCCTACTGCCATCTGAGCTATTGTGCTTGAGGTAGGTGCCAGTCCATTAGGCTCTGCTTCCTCTGCGATGGGTGTATGAATGACCAGGTCGGCATTTCTGGCGAGAAAAGATGTCGTATCAGCAACAATGGCGATGATCTTATTACCCATAGCATGCACGACAGGTATCATCGACTTAAGTTCGTCCGTTTGTCCACTCTTTGACAAGCAAAGTAGAATATCATCCGGTAGCAGCATACCAAAATCACCGTGAACAGCATCAGCGGCATGCATGAATAGAGCAGGTACTCCTGTTGAATTAAAGGTCGCAGTGATCTTTCGGCCGATGATGGCGCTTTTGCCTACGCCGGTCACGACTACTCTACCCTTGCCCCGATGAATCAATTGTACCGAGGCGCTAAACTGATCATCGAGAGATTGCGCCAGTACCGAGAGGGTTTTTGCCTCGATCTCCACTGCCCTTACTCCATCCGAGAGTATACTGTTATTCATATTTTTTGTCACTTCCAATGATATCTGCAAGCAGATACTTTTGTGATTATTTTCGTAAATTTAATAAAAGACACAGGCGGTCTAACGCTTTCAGTTTCAAGCTCTGGAAACTAGGTATATCAACCGTTAAATAATTAAATGAATAGCTTGATTTTATTCTAAAACAAAAACTTCATTTCGTGGAGCAATTACAATCCGCACTGCAAAGGTATTTCGGATTTGATCAGTTTAAAGGAAACCAAAAGGAAATTGTTGAAAGTGTACTTTCTGGCAAAGATACTTTCGTGATCATGCCTACGGGCGGTGGAAAATCACTCTGCTATCAACTACCTGCTTTGATGATGGAGGGCACAGCACTCATCATTTCGCCCCTTATTGCACTGATGAAAAATCAGGTAGACTCGATCCGGGGGCATAGTCAAAGTGATGACATAGCACATTTTCTGAACTCATCCTTATCAAAAACACAGATACGAAAGGTAAAGGAAGACATACTGAGTGGGAAGACCAAAATGCTGTTTGTGGCACCAGAAACGCTCACTAAAGATGAAAATATCGAATTTTTTCGTCAGGTTGATGTCACATTTGTAGCCGTCGATGAAGCCCATTGTATCTCAGAGTGGGGTCATGATTTCAGACCCGAGTATCGACGTATACGGGACATGATTGATGGCATCAATCATCGCATTCCAGTGATAGCCCTTACAGCGACTGCCACACCCAAGGTCCGTGCTGACATTGTGAAGAATTTGAATATGGATGAAGTCAATAGCTTCATGTCTTCATTCAATCGGGACAATCTTTTTTATGAAGTCCGACCAAAATCCAACAAAGAAAATACATATAAAAACATCATCCAGTTTATTAAATCTATGGATGGTGCTTCGGGTATTATTTATGTGCAGGCTCGAAAAACCACCGAAGAACTGGCCCAAGCCCTTCAGGTAAATGGTATCAATGCTGCTCCTTATCATGCAGGACTGGATGCCAAACTACGCAGCAAGACGCAAGACGATTTTCTTATGGAAGATGTCGACGTCATTGTGGCCACCATTGCTTTTGGAATGGGGATCGACAAACCTGATGTTCGGTTTGTTATCCACTATGATTTTCCCAAGAGTATTGAAAACTACTATCAGGAAACGGGAAGAGCCGGCCGTGACGGTCTGGCTAGTAAATGTATTGCCTACTATGCGCCCGCCGATATTCAGAAGCTAGAGAAGTTTCTCCGGGATAAACCGGTTGCTGAACGTGAAATGGGCATGCAGTTGCTCATTGAGATGATGGCTTATGCCGAGACCGCATCCTGCAGACGGAAGTTTCTTCTGCATTACTTTGGCGAAGAATTCGATGAGAAAAGGTGCGATGATAATTGTGACAACTGCCTTCATCCCAAGGAAAAAATAGATGTCTCTGACGATCTTCTATTGGCTTTGCAGGCTGCCGAAGATCTAAAAGAAAACTATCAGGGTAAAGCGCTTGTAGAATACCTGCAGGGTAAAGATGATCCCAAAATGAAGGATTTTGGCTTTGATCAACTACCCCGCTTCGGAAAAGGGACACATCGTGATAAAGTCTTCTGGGAAAGTGTATACCGCAATGCCATTCTCGAGGACTTTGTATACAAGGATGTTGAAACCTACGGTATTATTAAACTGACCGATAAGGGTCGTGATTTTATAAAAAAGCCAGGCGTATTTAAGATTCCTTTGAATAAGGACTATGATGATATGCCCGAGGATACAGCACCTGTAAAATCGGCTGCTCTGGACTCGACACTTTTATCCCTGTTAAGGGACTTGCGCAAAAAGGTATCGAAAAAGCACGATGTGCCTCCTTACATAATATTCCAGGATCCTTCTCTGGAGGATATGGCTACTCAGTATCCAATTTCGCTGGATGACATGTCAAATATTTCAGGAGTATCTGAGGGTAAAGCTCGCCGCTATGGTAAGCCATTTATGCAACTCATAAAGGATTACGTCGATGAAAATGATATCGAACGACCTACCGAAATACGGGTAAAACAGGTCGCTAATAAGTCGAAAGCAAAAATTGCCATTATTCAGGGGGTAGACCGCAAACTGCCTCTTGAGGATATTGCCTCCGGAGTCTCCCTGTCTATGGAAGATCTGCTGGATGAAATGGATATGATCGTCAGTTCAGGAACCAAGTTAGATATCCAGTACTATATCGATGACAATATCGACGAGTACTCTAAGGATGATATTTATGAATATTTCATGGGGTCTGATTCAGACTCTGTGGATGCTGCACTTGACGAGCTGGCCGAGGACGACATCACTGAAGAAGAGATCAGGTTGGTACGTATCATGTTTTTGTCGGAAATGGCAAATTGACCTAAAATCGCATCTTTGCCTAATAGTCCGCATTGAACAATGAAAAAGATTTTAATAATAAATGGCCCGAATCTAAACCTCCTGGGAAAACGAGAGCCAGAGATATATGGAAGTACATCCTTTGATGAACATTTTGCCGAGCTGGTAGGTAGTTTTGGAGACCATGTGAATCTAACATACTTTCAGTCAAATCATGAAGGTGCCATCATCGACAAACTACACGAAGTAGGTTTTGAATATGACGGCATTATCTTGAATGCCGGGGCCTATACCCATACTTCTTATGCGATCTCAGATGCA
The DNA here is from genome assembly GCA_030432855.1 of Bacteroidia bacterium. GTDB lineage: Bacteria > Bacteroidota > Bacteroidia > Chitinophagales > Saprospiraceae > JABDMH01. The sequence continues at coordinate 2,188 of JAUILM010000188.1, read as the reverse complement.
ATCGCTGGTATCAGCTCACCTGTTATTGAAGTACATATATCTAATATACATGCTCGTGAAGCCTTCAGAGCGACTTCAATCACGGCAAAAAATGCGATAGGCTGTGTGGCGGGTTTAGGGCTCAAAGGGTATGCACTGGCAATTTCCTATTTTCTGGAGGACTGAGTAGATGGGTTTTGATTTTATGTTCTTTGCTGGACCTCCGGCTTATAGAAGGTGAGATCAATTAGTCGGAGTCGTTTTCTTTTTTTGATCTTATGGGTCTTGAAGAATAGTAGTCGAAGCATTTGCCCGACTGCAAATGAGCCTACACCAATCGAAACCGTGGTGACAGTGATTGGATCGCCCGCGATTAAGGCAACAATGGTCCAAAAATTCCAGGCCAGGCTAAAGTTTGTAAGAAGTGATGAGGTCCATTTGACAAAACCTCCAGCATCCCGAATCTGAATAGCATAGATATCATCTACATACACCGATCGGTTTTCGAATAGGATAAGACCGGACTCTATGTCGATGTCGTATATCAACTCACCCAGCCAATGCTTTGGATCACTTTTCAACTTATAGTAAAGGAGGTCACCCACAAAGAATTTTTCGGTTTTTAGGGAGCCGCCCTTTTCCAGGAGAATGGCCTTTTGAGCGTTCAGATCATTGACAATACCTATAAAGAGAATGCAGGAAGCCAGAAAAACAAGAAGCTTCATTGAGATTTTTCTTTAACTAAACGGCTGAATATCTGTAACGCAGCTTTTGCGAAGACGCGCGAAGGCAAAATCCGTCGATCAGCATAAATCCAGATCATTTCGATCTTTTCTCCCGATGACATCGCATCCAGAATGACATGTTTGTTAAGCCTGAATGCCTCGCGCATATGTCGCTTGATCTGATTTCTATCTACAGCTTTCTTAAAGGAACGCTTAGGCACCACAAAAGCACAGGAAAGCGTAGGATCACTATCAGTGTCTATCCACTGATATCGGACCTTCAAGGGAAATTTGAAAAAACTCTTCCCTTGATCAAATAGTCTGGCAATTGCCTGACTGCTGCGTAGTCTGTGTTTTTTCCCCAGTGTCTGCATTATGATAAGGATATAACTCCAAATGACCTTTCACTAAACTAAAAAGGAGGAATAACACCATCGGCATTATTCCTCCCTTTTTATCTGAAAGATCTATGAAGATCCTACTTTAATCTACGTTCATCTGAAACAGTGAGCTTTGCGCGTCCCTTTGCTCTTCTACGAGCAAGTACTTTTCTTCCATTTTTGGAGCTCATGCGAGATCTGAAACCATGTTTGTTTCTCCTCTTTCTTCTGGATGGCTGATATGTACGTTTCATCGATGTCTATTTTCTACCTTTAAAAGCGGCTGCAAATGTACAACAAATTCATAAATTTCAAAACTTCTGAGACTATCCATTCATGGATGACAGAAACTCATCGTTACTGGTGGTCCCAAACATATGTTTTCTAAGGAAATCCATAGCCTCTTCTGGTTTCATATCCGCCAGATGATTCCTCAATATGAACATTCTTGACAATGTATCCTTGTCCAACAATAGCTCTTCTCTTCTGGTACTGGATTTTGGAAGATCAATGGCAGGATACATACGCTTATTGGCGAGTGACCTGTCAAGCTGGAGTTCCATGTTTCCAGTTCCTTTAAATTCTTCAAATATGACTCCGTCCATTTTCGATCCTGTATCAATCAGGGCCGTAGCCAGGATGGTCAATGAACCACCACCTTCGATATTTCTGGCAGCTCCAAAGAATTTCTTGGGTTTGTGCAAGGCATTCGCCTCAACACCCCCTGAGAGCACCTTACCACTTGCCGGGGCAACTGTATTGTAAGCTCTGGCAAGTCTTGTAATAGAATCCAGCAGGATTACCACATCATGACCGCATTCCACCAGGCGCTTTGCCTTTTCGAGGACAATACCAGCTACTCGTACATGATTTTCTGCAGGCTCGTCAAATGTCGAAGCAACTACTTCGCCATTGACACTACGTTTCATATCGGTCACCTCCTCTGGTCTTTCATCGATCAGCAGTACGATAAGAAAGCATTCAGGATGGTTTCTTGCGATGGCATTTGCGATGTCCTTTAATAAGAAGGTTTTACCTGTTTTCGGCTGTGCAACAATCAATCCCCGCTGTCCTTTTCCAATCGGAGCGAACAGATCGATCATT
>JAUILM010000187.1 GCA_030432855.1 Bacteroidia bacterium | reverse complement strand
GGATTGTCCATTTTCTATTCGCAACATTAAATACCGCAAAGGAGGTTTTGGAATCTGTAATTTGTAAGACAGTATTCTCATTGACGGCTTTCGTAAAAACAGGAGTACCTCGAAAATCTTCAGGTAAAAGATATCCATTTACATCTCTGTCGAAATTATGATAGAGCTTTAATTTTCCTGAGGAATAAATCCAGCTTCTATCTTGAGAATCATGGAGAAGCACTCCATATGTCTGTTCTAGTTCTAATTGATCTTCCAGGACCTGAACCACCTGGCCGGTTGTATCAATTTGCAAAGCACCATTTCTGAAACTCACATGAATATCTCCATCTTGCTCTCTGATCTTTGTGGTACGAAAAAGTGACCGGGCAGGTTCCTCTTCATTAAGTCTGGTGACCGTAAAATCATCCCGCCTTAGAAGGTATGCTCCCTGAGTATGTCCCACCACCAGGTATTTCTCAGTAGCATATAACTCGACTATTGGATTATCTGGCGTCACCTTGTCAAAATCAATAAGTGGAGCATCAATCCATTCAAATGACTTTAAGCGCATGTTGAAGCTCACCAGACCGAAGGGAGAACCCAGCCATAAAATATCTTCGTCCACTACGTCCTGAACCATAGCCGTATATGAATTCAATCCGGATAGATTGATCTGAGGATCCATTTCATGCAGGATATCGATGCCTTCATATTCAAAAAAAAAGTTCTCAAACCTACCATTGGACTGGTCAAGCAGGCAAATACCTCTGTTGAATGTACTGACCCAAATCCGTCCTGAACGATCTTTGACCACCCTTCGAACTAAATCATCTGCAAGGCTGGATGAATCATTAGGGTTTGTTATATAGATGGTTGATTTCTCAGTCCCTGGATTCAGCTTACACAAGCCACCTCGAGTACCTAACCAAATCACTTCCTCCACCGTATCAACCAATAAAGAATATACCAGTGAATGTGGAATCAAACTATCCAGATTACTTTTATAAGCTTTAACTTCTGTACCATCAAATCGATACAGGCCATCCGTTGTGGAAAGCCAAATAAATCCATTCCAGTCTTCTTGAATATCTGTAATTGTACCGTCACCAAAGTCAAAAAAAGTGGAAATATTTGACGGAAAGGTGCTATTAAGTTGGCCTTGTGCAGAAGCTAAGTTTCCCCACCATGTCATGGTAAGCACGAGAATTACGATGACCTCTTTTAGATGTCTAATATGTCTTATGTCTATCAAACTGTATTGAAAATACAACATGTATATGATTTAAACATGTGTTGAACACTTACAGACGAATGGTAAACCAATTATAGACAGAAAAGGACCGGATATCATTTCAATATCCGGACCTCGACAGATTTATTGGATTGGTTCGGGCACAGGAGTTTTTGCACCATCCTTACGCTTAGTACCTGGAATTAATTTGGGAGTCCGATTCTGATATTCCATATATAGAGATCCATATTCATTCACCAGATCCTTCTCCTCAAAGTAAATTCCGATATAGATGTATGTGGTAAATCCCAGAGCGAGCATAAAACGTGTATAGGTCATTTCAGGAGAAGACCAGAGAATGAATATAAAACTGAAATACAGTGGATGTCGGGTAAAACGGTAAAAAGCAAATTCAGTGAATGTTGGTTTACGTGCATTTCTCTGTACAAGATGTAAGTAACCTTGCTGAAGACCAAAAAGCTCAAAATGATTTATCAGAAAGGAACTGGCTAATAATCCCACCACACCCAGCAAATAAATCGACATAAAAATCCAATAACCAACAGACTGTTCCACTACCCAAATAGAACCAGCTATTGGCTCCCATTCAAATGCAATTAAGATGCAGAGCAGTCCTGAGATTAGTACATAAATGCTTCTTTCCAGGGCTTTTGGCAGGAATTTGACCCATTTTTCTTTAAAAGATTTTCGGGCCATTAAGGTATGTTGTAAGGCGAATAGGCTTAGGAGACCCAGGTTTTTGATCACTGCAAGACTCGCAGGCATGGTTGGGCTATGATTTAGATCAGTAAACGGAGCAATACCTCCTAACCAAGCTAAAAAATAGAACAAACCACCGGTTCCTCCCAGGTAACAGAGAATGGAAATGGTAAAAATCAGTATTCTTTGCATGACTCCTTATTTTAGGTTGAAAAGATGCATGCAATATGAAGATCCGTAAGAGCAGATTGGGGGTATATTGAGTATTTGGTACTTGATTATTAGAATTTGGCACGACCTGGCAAACCTTGTTTAAGAGCTATAGAAAACTCACCATTATCTGAAGCTGCATTCGACTGAACATCAAAGGATGAGTCGTAATGATCGCGAGTTATTTCCGTCGTGGTTTGTTTCTTTTTCCAGTTGTAGAATTTTCTCTTCCTGCTCCGGACCTCAATAGTGATTTCGATAGAACTATTCGATGAGAATCAGTCCCTCATTCTCCACAGTCGAATTTATGGAAATCTCCAATGGATCATTGGTGATATTTGAAATGCTAACCATACCATCCTTAGAGTTAATCAACGTAGCGAAAGCATCAATGGTCAATCCATCGTTGCACGATCCTATGGTCAGCGTGCCTTTAGTGTTGTTAAATGTACCGTGCCCCAGTGAACCTGCAGCAAGACAGAACAGAATCTCCACGAGTCCCGAATTTTCTATTTCTCCTCCAGTCCCCAGTTGAAATCCAACGGGACAAGATCGAGACTGAATTGTACCGCTATTAAGGACAAAAGCTCCAAATCCAACGGTAAATGCGAAGCCGGAAACGATATTGTCGACATGGAGAATACCCTTATTGACAAATGTATCTTGAAAATAAAATCCTCGCACCATAAACTGCCCGGTAAATGATACTAACATCTTGCCTGTAGACTCATTTACCACTTTACTCTCCAGTATAAACCCTATGCCACACTGATTTAATAGAATACTATCATGATTAGTGACCAGGGACTCGTCTTCATTTCCAAACCCGGAACCTGATGAACTGAACACTTCGATATAATCATAGTTTATCAACTCACCTTGATCCGCCATTTTTACTCCCAACGTACCCCCGAAGATGATGACCCTACCATCATTTCTAAATTGAGCAGAATCGATCACATCTAAACCTGTTGTGGAATACTCGAGTCGCAGTAATCCATCATTGTCAAAATAGGCGTCACTTTGGTGGGATAGTCCCACTTGCTCCCCATTCCCCTCAACCAGAATTTCTCCAAGATTCAAGATAGCGTCCTCATTGATTATAGCTGCTGAACTAGTTCCGGTGAGACTATCTATTAAAATTAACCCACTTTCACTATTTGTGACCAGTCCCTTGTTGACCCATCCATTAGTGGCTTTAGACATAGTGATCGTACCATTATTGGTGAGTGTGGTCGTATTACTGATGTACTGAGCCAGCTTGCCATTCCTGATATGAATTTCTCCCGCATTGAATACAGCATTGCCACGCACTAAGAAAGCTGTATCGAAGCTATTGCCCACATCGATGGTGAGCTCAGCATTGATAAATACGGCCAATCCGACATCCATGGAGTCAGGGGCACCCAAGATGATCTGCTTTGCATGAGCACTTTGTCCACTAGCAACGATCACACTATCATGATCAATCACAACAATATCACCTGCTGAAGGCACACAGTTGCAATCCCAATTAGCGGCTGTATGCCAGAACCCTGCCGATTTTTTGGACCAGTGGACAACGGACTGCGCCATCAGGAGCTGAGCATAGACAAAAAGCCCTGCCAGTATATAAAACCTTTTCATGGTAAGGAATTTAGTCTAAGATAGCATCTACATGAGAAGCTACCCCCATCCCCTGGTGTAGTATTTAGCTTATAGGGCAGTCCAGCTCCACGGTGAAGCCGTGCTCCTGCATACCTGTCTTTAACTTGCCATTAATTTGACTGGCTCGAAGCTGCATATTCTCAAGACCCATACCTGTGGAAGGTACAGAGTTTACCGCTGGATGGCCATTGTCTCTTATCAGTAGTTTAAGTCGATTGGAGTCCATACTTAGGTCAATCAATACATGGTCTCCCTTAGAGTGCCGTACGATATTATTAATGGCCTCTTTAGATATCAGATAAATCTCTTTTTTCAACTTCGGATTTAGAGGTGTGGATCCGCCAGGATTTGAAAAATTGATGTCGAAGGTAAATTCAGCAGGTTCCAGCAATAGGTGGCAGGTTTCTGCAATTTTATCCTTGAGGTCTTCTACCCGGTCTCTTCTGGAATCGATAGACCACACCAGGTCTCGCATAGTGGACACGGCACGTTGTGTATTTTGAGAAATATCCTGAAGGAAATCACGTCTTTTATTATCAGGAACTACATCAATCATTTGAGTTTGCATATTGATTCCTGATAGCAAACTTCCTACTTCGTCATGCAAATCACTGGAGATTTCAGTTCGTAGATTTTGCATTTTGATTAATTCTGCCTGCTTAATTCTCGAGTATATTAGCATAGCACCCAGGAGAAGCAGGATCAATCCAGCCCCCAATAGTGCTTTAAACAGTCTATCACGAGATATTTTTGTATTTAATAATTCACTCTCTTTCTGCAGTCGAAATATTTCATTTTCCTTCTCCTGGGTTTCATATTGGGTCTGATATAGCAATAGCGCATTGGTCTTATTCACCTCTTGAATTGAGTCCTTTTTGATGAGAAATAGATTCTCGTACTCCAGGGCTTTCTCCGACTTACCCCATCTTCTATAAAGCTCGGATAAGAACCGGGCATGCATCATTATTTCTGCACCATCACTGCTTTCCAATGCATTCTTGTATAAATCCAATCCATCTCTTTCAGCTGCAACATAATTTCGACTGATCAAATTATTCAAAAAACGGGATTGCTTGAATAAGAATTCATACGTTACGCTTCTATTGACTGATTCAAATTCCTGATCAAGTAAATTAAAATAATATGGAATCGAGTCACCTTTATCGCCAAAATACAAGGCTTCTATTAAGCCGTTATAAGCATAGAGATTTAAAAAGCCAAAGCGGGCCTCAAAGGGTCCCAGCCCCAAGGCTCTATGATAATTATTTTGTGCCTGATCCCACTTCTCCTGCAAAATTAAATTACGTCCCAGATTTATGAGTCCGATTGCCACATTTTCATTGGATGGGGGTTCTGTAAAATATGCTTCCCTTTGATTCCAATAATCCTCTGCTTCGTCATATAAGCCGATTTGACTAAACAATATGGTCAGATCCTGAAAAACACCCACGACACCTGCACTATCTTTGTTATATATGAATATATCTTTGGATTTTGCCAGGGCAAGGCTACTTTCAGGATATTTACCAATTGTAAATGCAATTCTTCCCAGAGCATTGGCCACATCTGCATAATGTGCTTTGCTTGAATCACCTACCATCTCATAATAATCCAATGCCTTCTGAATTAAGTCATAGGCTCTCGTATTTTCACGAAGATCTTCAAAAGCATGACCGTAGGCATAATACACATCTCCTTTTAAAAGAAGATCATCAATTTCTTCTACCTCCTCAAAATACGGTTCAATGATTGATTTCCCCTTTTCGGGTTCAAAGGTTTCAATCATATACATGGAATAGCTAACCGCTAACTTCACTTCCTTTTGTCGATCACCAAGCTGCCGTAACAGCTCCATATTTTTTTGAAAGAGTGGTTCAGCCCCTGGTATGCGGGTCTCAGACAACGGAGCCAAAATGCTATCAAATTTTGCTGCCTTGGCCGCGTCAGAATCCAGGCCCTCTATAATTGTAATAAGGGAATCACTATTTATTTGGGCTAATGCCGGCCCTGACATTATCCAACATAATACCGATATACATACAGTTTTGATCAATGAGGTCATACTAGATTTTGTCCTGGTAAAATACGGTATTTATCCGGGTCTAATTTTTCCGCTTCAAAGCAAGGCTAATGGCCTCCCCCTTACTATTCACTTGCAATTTTCTGTAAATGGCCTTTATATGATCACAAGTGGTATGTGTACTGATACCTAGATTATCAGCAATCATTTTATAACTCAATCCTTCTACCAATGCATTTAAAATTTCATTTTGTCGATCGGTCAAAGATTCAAACTGAATCTCTTCCTTTGGTTGCTTAAACGACTCCATGACCTTGCGAGCAATGCCTGGACTCATAAATGATCCACCAGCCAAAATAGTCTCCAGGGCTCGTTTAATATCCCAGATCGGAGTATCCTTAATGATGTAACCGGTAGCACCAGCCTTTAATGCCTGAAAAATATACTCATTCTGATCGAAAGTTGTCAGCATTACAATATTCACTTCGGGAAATAAATCCAAAATTTTAGGGATCCCCTGAATCCCCGACATACCCAATAGATTAATGTCCAGCAGAATTACATCTAATGTTATTTCTTTAGGATCTATTTCATGCAATGCTTCCACCTGTCGGGCAGTAAACATAACAGAAAAGTTATCTGAATTCTCAAAAAAAGTCTTTAGGGACTTAAGAATTACGGGCTCGTCTTCTATAATGGCAAGATTGGCTTTCAATGGAAACGTACTTTGCATGTATGATTCTCTTAAAGTTAATTGAATTTGTCCGGACTTCCTTTCTGCTGATCCATGATATAGCATTAATTAAACTTTAGCAGTGATTTTGTTTCACGATGACTTCCCATTCTTACCGTCACCCAGTATAGTCCATCGGGCTCAGCCTGAAGTCCAATAATCTCTCTATAAGAGCCTTGTGGTAATATTTGACTTCGATTTTGAATCGTTCTACCCCATTGATCTACCACCAGGATATCTACTTCCATGCTCTTTCCGGTCGAAAATGATATATAAGCCGTTTCATGTGTTGGATTGGGATATAGTGAAATTTCTATTTGGTGATCGGTCTGGTCAAAGTCATTTTGATCTACATCCCCGACAATTTCCACGGGTTCGTGCACTGGCAGGAGGCCGGCATCCACATTTGTGTATGTGCTTCCTGAATCAATTTCTATGAAATCCGTCATACCTGCCTGAGAAGTAATATCACTATCCAGGTTGGCATCATCTCCCTGCTGGCCCATTGTAAACTTCATGGCGTTGGGCAGTACCACTTCTACCTGATACGTACCCGGAAAAATATATTCGAACATATACTGGCCTAACTGGCCATCCAATGACCTTGAATATGTGGAGTCTACCAACATCAAAGACATGTCAGAACGTACCCAGTACAAGTTCAAACGAACGCTGTCAATACCCAGCTCAGTACTGTCCTGCAATCCATTTCCATTTGAATCTTCCCAGACACAATCACCAATGGTTGCAGATACATCTTCCAAACTTAGGTCACATGTAGAAATGCTTTGCGTTGCCGAAGCATTGTTTCCGCAGGCATCGGTAGCAGTCCAGGTCCGGAGGAGCATTTGCATTAGAGTGTCTTCCGGGTGTTCAATAAGTCTTTCAGTCAGTTCAATACTTGCTCCTCCGGCTCCACAGTCATCAACTGCAGCAACCTCAGCAATAGGAGCGACGAGAGGTGAGCCGCACGCCAGCTGTACATCGGGGGGTACATTCAAGAGTTCAGGAGCTGTCGTGTCATATTGGATCACATAGAAAAACAACTCTGTTTCATTGCCTGATCCATCGGTTGCAATATAACCGCACTTCCATTTTCTGTAATAACCCCAGGTATCACAAGCATGAGAAACCATTAGTTTATCATAGGTAACCACTTCAATAATAGGGTTGGCATCAGCCACCACGATGTCTCCCATCGAAACCTGTGGATCGTCACATCCATACATCTCCATGGTGCCACCATGCTGCATGGTAGCCAACATAGGATTCACTAGAAGGATCTCTGGTGGTGAATCGTCAATTACCTCGATACGTTGTGTAGCTTCCGATTGATTACCACATCCATCGCGAGCGGTCCATGTCCGGAGGAGCGTAAAGGTACCAGAGGCGATATTTTCCCGCATTTCAGAAAAATCAATATCTACGCGAGAGCAATTTTCTGATACTTCGTACCATGGTTCGGGTATTGCATTTCCAAATTGTATTGTCGTATCATCTTCCACGGTAAGCCTGGGTGCAACATTATCCGTCAGTCTAATGGTCTGTTTTTCCTGTGTCCGGTTTCCTGCTTCATCAACAGCAGTCCATATACGTTCGTAAAATCGTCCCCCACAATTTGTGCCTCCAGGCACTTCTTTAAACGAAACTTTTAATTGACCATCACATCCATCAAAGGCCACGACATCATTCGGAACAGCAGGTAATGGGCTTTCACAATCGACAGAGGTACTGGCAGGTACATTAGACAGGACAGGAGGATCCAGGTCAACTTTCCATGTCAACAATCGCGTACAGGAACTTGAATTTCCACAAGCATCAGTAGCTATGTATGTGTCTAATCTGGAATAATAACAATCAACAATTTCTACCTCACCTTGCTGCACCGTGACCTGCGGAATGCTACAATTGTCAGATACTAAAACATCTGTAGCCAAAGCATCCGGTACGACGGGATTAATGCTAAGATCTGCATCAGGAGAACAACTAATCTGTGGTCGAATCGTATCCAAGACAGTAATGTATTGAATACAAGTAGTTTCATTACCGCAAGCATCCCGGGCCACCCAGGTCCTGACTATGTGCATTTCGCCTTCACAAGGTGTAGCTACCTCATCTGACCGAGATATCGATCCTAATTGACACGCGTCCACAGCTATCAGCATCCCGGTTGTCTGGACACTGGTATCGACCTGACAGTTTATGTCGACATAAAGATTCAGATTAGGTAAACACTCAACCACTGGACGTGTGGTATCCAGTACCGTGATCATCTGGACTTGCGATCTCGCATTGCCGCAGTTGTCGGTAGCGGTCCAGATGCGCTCTATCAAGTCACTTCCCCCACATGGATCACCCGACATAGTACGATCTATATAGGTCACTACGGGATCACTACATGCATCTTCTCCCGTTGCCATACCGGCCTGCGATGGAGAATAGTCAAATGTACACGCTTCGCTCTTATAAAAAGTAGCATCCCGTGGTACAAAAAGTGCCGGAGCTATGGTATCACTAATTGTTATTATCTGTACGCACTCACTGGAATTTTC
>JAUILM010000186.1 GCA_030432855.1 Bacteroidia bacterium | reverse complement strand
TAAGGTCCATATTTGATTTTCTTCACTAATTTCAATTAATGCCGTAAGTAGTCGGGAGCCTATTCCCTTGCCCCAATAATTTTTCCCTACATACACGCTTACTTCAGCAACCCCACCATATACACATCGATTGGATACGGGAGTCAATGCTGCCCAACCGCACATACTATCCTTCTCCATGATGGCTATACGTCCAAACGGAAAGTGAGATGCATCCCATGTTTCCCAGGAAGGAACATTTGTTTCGAAAGTAGCCTTACCAGTGTCTATACCTTCCCGATATATTCTGGCGACTTCCGGATAAAGTGACTCAGTGATTTCGGTGAAAGAGTTGATCATAATGATTTCTTTATTTTAACAACATCCACCACCAGGTGAGCAGCCAGATTCAGTGGTGACAAGATTTACCATCGATTTTGCCTGTTTGGGAATTCCACAATCATCTTTTGCCAGACAATCTGTGTGCTTAGTCGTTAGTAGAAATCGATCTCCCTGAATATCCAGGCCATATTTACCGATGGTTTCACCCTGATATTCCACCTCAATTTCGTGATCCTCCAGAGATAATATCTTTTCCGAAAGCTCGATGATGTGGACAAGTTTCTCAGGATGTAGACGGTGGTCATAGTCATTGGCCTCGTACAGTTGGAAATTGATGACAGATTCCTTTCGAACGGTACCACCACAATCAATAAAATGCTTGTCAATTTTACCTACCTCCGTCACATGAAAATGTCTGGGAACCAGGTTACCATCAGGTAATTCAAACGCGATGGTTTCCATACCCTTAAGATGTCTTTTAATTTCTGTAAGTCTCATACTAGATATATTAATTGCAATATTACGATAAAGAATGATAAAAAAATAGGTCAACAACAATTGGAAGGATCTACTCCTATGTTGAATAGTTCGTCAAATTTAGACCGGATCTGCTGTAAGCGATCGTAATCAATACAATAACATACACGAGGCCCATCAATGGTCCCCTTCACGAGTCCAATGTCTTTCATCTCTCTCAAGTGCTGCGAAATCGTAGGTTGAGACAGTCCAATCTCCTCAACCAAATCTCCACAAATACAGGCTTTAACCTCTACCAGATGCTGTAGTATTGCAATTCTGGCAGGATGACCCAGTACCTTCGCCAGTCGGGCGATTTCATTTTGGGCATCTGTAAATATTTCTGTCTTGGTAAGTCCCATATGTTAATTGCAATATTACAATAAAGGCTTGGATGATCAAAATGTTCAAGGAAAATTGATAAAAATTTACGGTTAAAGCCTGGATACGGTACAAAGCAGGATGCAAAGATTGTCCAGGCTTACTACATTTGGATCCATGTGCATCAAAATCAGGACTATGTCTCATTTACAAGGATTCAAAGGGAGTGATAGACCATCGCCCTTAATATTAAACATCAATCGTACTCTTCCTTACTTCATATTACTGCTGATACTAGGTACGACGAGTCCCACCTATTGTCAGGATGACAGACCCAATATATTGTGGATATCGACCGAAGACATTAGTCCGGCCTGGGGATGCTATGGGGATGCAATGGCGCAGACACCTAATATAGATGCTATAGCAAAGGATGGCTACATATTTTCTAATGCTTCTTCCAATGCACCCATTTGTGCACCCGCACGATCAACACTTATCACCGGCATGTACGCTACGTCTCTGGGTACACAAAATCTACGATCTGTCGTGCCTCTCTCGGATGGACTCCAGACTTTACCTGAGTATATGAGGAGTGAAGGCTATTTTACCACCAACAATGTAAAGACTGACTACAACTTCAGCGCAGAGGGCAGGTGGGATGAACTTTCAGCTGAGGCGCACTGGAGAAATAATCCGGGTGAAGGTCCTTTCTTTAGTGTCTTCAATTTTATGATTACTCATGAAGGTCATGTAAATCACCCCAGGCCTGAGGAAGATACGGACCACTTGAAGACGAAACAGGATCCGGCTCAGATGTACGTCCCGCCCTTCTTTCCTGATAATGATGAATTCAAGGAAATCATGGCACTGCAATATGATTTGATTACAGTCTTTGATGAAGAGGTAGGAAGGATCATCACTGAGTTAAAGGAAGATGGTCTGTTTGATAACACAATTATCTTCATTTTTTCGGATCATGGCTACGGACTTCCGCGCTACAAGCGCTGGTTAAATAGTACAGGATTGGAGATTCCATTTGTGCTGCATGTGCCTGAAAAGTTTAAACATTTGGTGCAACACTTCAGCCCGGGTGTCAATGATTACAAGGTTGATTTCGTCGATTTTGCCCCGACTGTTTTGAATGCGGCTGGCGCATCAATACCGGCGACTATGGAGGGTTCGGCTTTTATGGGATCCTCGATAGAAGAGAAACCATACAGTTTTGGATACCGAGATCGTGCAGATGACGCGTATGAGGTCAGTCGATCAGTGTTTGATGGTCAGTATCTATTGGTGCGTAACTATATGCCGCATCAACCCTATGTACAGGATGTGTTGATATTTAAGGAGGATAAGTGGTCGTATAAGGCACTTTTTGAGGCAAGAGATAATGGAACCCTCCCGGATGCAGGACAAAAAATGTTTGAACCCAAACCGCTGGTAGAGCTATATGACTTGCATACTGATTCTTTGGGTTTAATCAACATTGCATCGAAGCTTCCTAACAAAGTGGATGAATTGCACGACGTTCTGCAGAAACACATTATCAAGACACATGATACAGGATTTATGAATGAAGGACATATGATGGTGAGTAGCCGGGAGCAGGGAGTATATGCATATGCTCGCGAATTCTTTGATATCGAAAGCGCCCTGGATGCAGCGGAGAAGGTAGGCCAAATCAGCAATCAAGATGACCTGGTCGCTCTACTGTCTGATGAGGATCCCAATGTGCGATTCTGGGGACTGATAGCTTGCCAAAGTTTCGAACAGGAGCTTGGCAATGTGAAAATGCAATTGAGTAAAATGTTGACAGATCCCTCTAAACCCAACCGGTTTATTGCGGCAAGATTGTTAATTGAGTCGGATGAAAGTGAATATAGTGATAATGCGTACGCAACTTTGTCAAATGCCATCAGCAATGAGCAGGATGAAGTGCAGCAATTGCAGCTGGCGATCGAGATACGAAACCTGGGAGCAAAAGCAAAACCTCTAATCGATGAAATTCAATCCGCACTCTACCCAAAAATAGCCGGTGATATTTGGGGCCGATATAAAAGCTGGATGTATCCTATGTTTACGGGCATGGCACTTGACCAGACGCTGGTCAATTGTGGACTTACTTATGATTGATATTTTAATTGGATCATCATGGATCTCAATAAGAAGTTTTTTCTCTTTGGGTGGGTATTGATTTTCTGTACGGTATGTGGGCACAGTCAGGTGGATTTTCCGTTAGTACTAAGTGAAAATGGACGTTTTCTGGAAGATCAGAGTAAACATCCATTTCTTATCAAAGAGTTTTCCGCCTGGGGATTAATTCAGGCCTTACCAGAGGAAGAGGCCGGGGCTTTTTTGGATAGTATCGCCGAAAAGGGATTTAATACCATATTGACAAGTATCGTCAGCAATGCGACCAGTCAGATGGGTGGTAATCCTCCCTACTGGCAGGGAATTTCCCCGTTTCAGGTTCAGTGGGATTTTTCGACACCCAACGAAACCTACTTCCAACATGCCGATCGAATATTAGAAATGGCACGCAGTAAGGGGTTTCTGGTCCTTCTCGTACCCTGTTATCTTGGATATCCCGGTGATGGATCCCAGGGATGGTGGGACGAAGTAAGAGGAATTAACAACAGCCCGGAAAAAATGCACACCTACGGTGAATTTCTGGGTGAAAGGTATAGTGAAGTACCAAACATCATATGGGTAGCGGGTGGAGACAATGATGCATCTGACCAGGACTACCCTTATATGGATGGATTGATAAAAGGTATAAAGTCCAGAGCTCCGAAGCATTATTGGACAGGACATTTTAATAATTCAACTGATACATTTTGGAGTACTGATAATCCCCTGTATCGGGACTATATTGATTTGGATGGATTTTATGTCTGGAGTGAAATTACACTCGATAATGGCAGACCTCAATACATGTCAGAGGTAAATCAATACAATAAGGGGAAAATGATTTTCCAAATCGACCAGAGCTATGAGCATGATGTCCCTCATTATGCTGATAACGAAAATCCGCAGTGGATCAGGAGGAAAAGATATAATGGTCTCCTGAGTGGATGCGCCGGAACATCGTTTAGTTCTGGCACGCTTACCAATCAATGTTATTGGTTTAAAGACTGGAAACCATTGATGAGTACGCTGGGCATGAAGCAATCCTCATTTTGCTTTAATTTATTTGAATCACTTCCCTGGCAATCTTTTGTACCGGATACTTCCTCTCAGATTATCGTAGAAGGCAGAGGTGAATGGGGCACTCGAGATTTTATTTGTGCCGCTGGCGACAGTGGTGGAAGGTATTACGTCATGTACATTCCAGGTGGACGATCTATCTGGTTAAATATGAAAGAAATGTCTGAACATACCATGAGACTACATTGGTATAATCCTCGCTCAGGAATCTCAATCAAAATCGGACACGTGGGCGGATCAGAGCGCTTCGGGCTGATTCCTCCGGATGAAAAGGATTGGTTACTGATATGTGACGCGGATGAAGAATTTAGTGTGCCGGGACTTGTTCGATAATAATCTATTGACTTAGTCTGAATATTTCAAGAATAAAAATATCGAGGCAGATAGCATCATGATTGCTGGAAAGACATTGGGATACGGATCTCCCACATGCACCATCAATATAGCTACGATAAAGTTGAATATCATTAAGATGGCTGCATATCTGATTTTCCATCCAATCATAAATAGTATTCCACAAATAAATTGTGCGTAGACAGATAAGATTGCGCATAGAAGTGGTAATGGAAATTGATGCAATGCGAGAAATTCTTTAAATTCCAGCATTCTGTCCCAGGATATTATATTGTCAAAAACGCCGTATATCAGATTAAATCCAACGGGAATGCGGATAAATAAATCGGCATGATTCCTAAGTTTTTCTATGGTCATGGCTTTTTGTGTTATCCTGTAGATGCGTATTTATTTCGATAATCTATAGGTGTGATGCCCGCGTATTTCTTAAAGACTTCCCGGAATGCTTTTGTGTCATTATATCCCACATCGTACATGACTTCACTAATGTTTTTTCTACTGGCTTCTAGCTGTCTCTTAGCAGCTTCTACACGTACTCTCTGGATATACTGTACTACCGTATTGTTAGTAGCATTTTTAAATCTTCTTTCAAAGGTGCGGCGATTTACAGCAATGTAGCTGGCAAGTTCGTCCACAGATAATTTTTTATGGAATTCAGATTCAATAATTTCCTGGGCTTTCAAAATTTCTTCGTCGCTGTGATTTTTTTGTCCATTGAAAATTGTGAACATTCCCTGATCGAAGCGATCAAAATCAATGGCAAAGAATTTAGCCGCGGTGATGGCAAGGTCACGAGACGTATACTTCTCAAGAAGGTATAATAATAAATTCCAAAGGGAGTTGGCTCCACCACTTGAATAAATACCTTTCGAATCTGAAATAATTCGACCATCGATCACTTGAACCTCAGGATACATAGATCTGAATAAATCGTAATACGCCCAATGTGTTGAACATTCCCTACCATCAGCCAGTCCTGTAGCCGCTAGAAGGAAGGCCCCAGTACACAATGAGGCGACTTCCGCACCCTTATGATGCATCGTGATCACCCATTCCAGGTAGGAATGGTTTCGGCGGACTGCCGTTTGGATATCACCATACAATGCAGGAATGATGATTAAGTCGGTATGTGCCACCTTGTCAATAGTTTGGTGGATTTTCACATTGTATTCTCCATCTTGAGCATCAACAGATGAGTTATGGCCGACAAACTCCACCTCAAAGAACGGTGAATGCCCTTGCATGGCAAGAAAGTCATTGGCGGATTTGAAAAGTCGGTAGGGAGGTGAAATGGCCTCTATCACTCCTTGCTCAGGTACTATAATCGATATATGCATGCCGATTGAATTTCTGTACAAGTTACTGATTTATCTTGTCGCATATGCCCCCTCATGTGTCCGTAATTACACAGTCCCATATTGACCAATTAGTTTGATCTTTGAAATCAATTGTTTGATCAACCACTATAAAAAACAAAGAAAGTGATGAGTAAAAGTATTCAGATAGAGGTATTAGTAGATAGGTCAATATCCAGGGCGTGGGAAGCCTGGACTTCCCCGGACCACATTGTGCACTGGAACTTTGCCAGCGAGGATTGGCACTGTCCGTCCGCTAGTGTTGATTTGAAAGCAGGAGGTAAATATGCGGCAAGAATGGAGGCAAAGGACGGATCGATGGGATTTGACTTTACCGCAACATTTATAGAAGTCGAGCCCCTTAAGAAGTTGGTATACCGATTAGATGACAATCGTCTGATCCATGTAGTGTTTAAGCAGGAAGGAGAAAAAACCAGAGTGATTGAACAATTTGAAATTGAAGATCAAAATTCAGCAGAAATGCAAAAGCAAGGATGGCAGAACATCCTAAATAATTATAGAGATTATACTGAAAATATTTAAAAAAAATAATCATGAGTAGCGTTAGTATTTATTTGAATTTTTCTACCCAGACTGAGGAGGCTTTCCTCTTCTACAAAGAAGTTTTTAAAAGTGAATTTAAAGGATCGATAAGTCGCTTTGGTGATATGCCTCCACAGGAAGGAATGCCCCCTTTGAGTGATGAACAAAAGAAAGGTATAATGCATGTGGAATTACCGATACTGGGTGGATTTTCGCTCATGGGTACAGATGCCCCAGAACATATGGGCTTTAATGTAACCATGGGTAATAATGTGCACATTAATTTGATGCCAGATACAAGAGTGGAGACCAAGAGATTGTTTGGCGAGTTATCTGAAGGCGGAGAGGTAACTATGGAATTACAGGAAATGTTCTGGGGTGATTTTTTCGGGAGTTGTGTTGATAAGTTTGGTGTACAGTGGATGTTTAACTGTTCAGAAAAGCAATAGACCGTCATGAAAAATAGAATTCATCCGTCTGTATGGTTTGATCAAAATGCGTTAGATGCATCGATATTCTATGATAGCATATTTGATGACTTTAAGATGATTGAGGAAGGTCCCGTCACCGTCACCTTCGAAATTGAGGGTATGCGATTTCTCTGTATTAATGGAGGTCCTATGTTTACACCTAATCCATCTATTTCATTTTACATTGAATGCGACTCGGAGGATGAAATAAATACAAAATATCAAAAACTTTCGCAGGGTGGCAAGGTTTTGATGCCTTTGCAAAAATATGATTGGACACCGAAGTACGCTTTCATTCAGGACAAGTTTTCCGTAGCCTGGCAACTGAATTTGCGGAATGGACAGAATATCCGCCCCAAGATTTCCCCCAGTCTTTTATTTGTCAACGAGAAAAATGGAAGGGCAGGGGATGCTATTGATTTATATACCTCTATTTTTCCTAATGGAAAGAATATTACCTCTTCCCGTTATGGAGCAGATCAAGGCAATACTGAGGGATATATTTTATTTTCTGATTCAGTCATCAATGACTTTCCTTTTATTGTCATGGATGGCCCAGGTAGGCATGATTTCGATTTTGATGAGGGGGTGTCCTTTGTAGTCTATACGAAAGATCAGATAGAAACTGACTATATGTGGGATAGCCTTATTGAAAATGGTGGTGTTGAATCGCAATGTGGATGGCTGAAGGACCCTTTTGGGGTGTCCTGGCAGATTGTGCCAGACCGCTTTATGGAGCTGGTCGGGATGGGGCCAGATGTATTTAAGCGGGTTATGGACGCTGTGATGCCGATGAAACGAATTGTGATAGCTGATATGGAGAAAGCTGCTGGTGTTTGAAATTTTCCCTACCCATGAAGGTCGGCTGTAACTAATTTAGTGTAAGATGAAACGAAAGTACAATCAGATGATTTGGATCTGAGGTAGCTTTTAGTGTTCGATGTATTATCGATTCGCAACACTAAAGCTTAAGATGATGAATCACAAGAATCTTTTCATTTTTAATGGAATCGTTTGCCTTCTCTTTGGAATATCGATGCTGATTGTACCTGGTCACATTGTGCAGATTTACACACCAGAGGATCCGGGTATGAGTCCGTATTTTGCTTTAATCACCAGGGCATATGGCAGTCTTATCTTTTCTGTGGGGATCGCTCTTTTCCTCGCCATAAAAGCATCGGAGTCTTATGGAAGAAGAGCCATTCTGGTCCTGATAACCCTCGCCAATGGTATACTGGTGATCCTTCATGCTTATGCCACCCTCACCGGAGTGGAAAATGCAAATGGTTGGGGGCTAGTACTTCTTGTAGCCATACTGGCAGGTTGGGGAGGAAAGCTATTGATGAGTGAGAATATAGAATAGTCTGCTAATAGGATTTTCTTATGTACGTTCATGGTTATAGGACAAACTAGTAAATAATGCGTATTTTCATAGTAAATGATAAATCTGGTCGAATTATTGATTTGGCCTGATTTCATTGGCATATTTTCATTTAACCATAAAAAACCAAGAACACATGTCAAATGTAGATTTCGTCAAGGAAGTATACTCTAATTTTGCTACTGGTAATGTTGAAGCCGTTTTGGCAGCTTTTGATCCTCAGATAGAATGGCGTGAATGTGCGGGAATGCCATTTGTGGATGATGATGGTATATATACGGGACCTCAGGAAGTAGTGGAAAATGTCTTTATGCATATTCCTGCATACATAGAGGGATTTGGCATTGAACCCCTCGAGATTTTTGGGGCGGGAGACAAAGTGGTAATGGTAGGTTATTATGTAGGCAAGAATATTGCTTCTGGCAATGCATTCAAAGCAAATGCTACACATGTATGGACCATTACTGATGGAAAATTGTCTCATTTTTTCCAGGCTGTTGATTCAGCGACTATCAATCAGTAGACCATTGTTACTTCGTCCATAGCTCAATGAAGGAGAAATGGAAGACAATCCGCATATGTAAATTCAGGCTTAGTTCTGATTTTTAGGAAATGCATTTATGCATTCCA
>JAUILM010000970.1 GCA_030432855.1 Bacteroidia bacterium | reverse complement strand
GTAATTTTGTGTTGCTGGTGGCTTTGGCATGTATTCCTGCATTTATTGCCGCATGGGTCTTGATGACACGATGGTTAGATTCATTCTCATATCATACTGAGATGAATTATGCACTATATGCATTGGCTTTCTTTATGGTGGTCTTAATAACTATTTTGACAACGGGATATCATGCCATGCGGGCTGCTGTCTCAAATCCGGTGATGGCGTTAAGACATGAATAGCCAGCCACATCTGCGTCCAATATTTCGCTTTTTTACAAGACATTGATTGGTTGTTTGGCTTTCTTTGTTTCTTTTTAAAAAAGTTGAGTCAGAAAATGCAGAAACAGAAAAGAAGAAATGCCATTTCAAATTTTAATATCCCGGTCCTGGATTTTGATCGGGCGGTAAAATTTTATTCCAAATTGCTCGACTACGATTTACAGGTCATGGAATTCGGCGGCGCTAAGCTAGGACTTTTCGAATATGATCATGAGCAGGGAGGGCTGGGTGGAGCCCTATTACATGACGGAAAATCTAAACCTTCCACCACAGGTACGATTGTCTACCTGGTGGCTGGTAATGATTTGCAGCATGCTTTGGATCGAATGCCTGATGCATCCGATGAGGTCGCGTCAAGAGTAATTGTGCCCAAATCAAACCTGGGGCCGGGCATGGGGCACTTTGCTATTATTGATGATTCAGAAGGCAATCGAGTCGGGTTATATTCTCCGCATTAATAGGCACTATACAAGTTAGAAGAATAGTAGGCGGATTTTCTTTCGGGAGCCAGAATATATTTTGTAAAATCTGTTGGCAGCATACCGGTTTGACTTTTTATATCGTGAATAAAATGTGACTGGTCATAATATCCATCCGGCACAATGTACTGCAAGGGCGTATCTACCAGCAGTCTGTGGGTATGATATTGCAGACGAATTACCTTACTGTATCTTTTCGGACTGAGTCCTACCTGGAGCTTAAATAATTGCTGTAATCGTCTGATCGAAACATTGACTTCCCGGGCCAAATCCGGGACACTACTGGCACCTTTTGACTGAATGATTTTTTTGATCGATTGAGCTACTCGAAGGTCAGGTGAAGATTCGACTATAAATCCAGAGAATATTTGTGAGACCTGATCGAGGACTTTTTCACTGGACGCGGTACTGTTTATTAGGTCTACCAAATGATTGTGTAAGGATGTAGAAAGTTGATGGATAGGAATTCTTATTTCCGACAGTTCTGAGGCCGATATCCTGAAGAATGCAAACAAGCTTTGCGGATGTAATTGTATCGTAAGGGCTCTTTGAATCCGATGCATCTGTAGTTCAAATGGATGGTAGGCTACACCTGACAGATAGCAATCGGTGGTGAGTAATTCTTTCGCATCTTTTATGATGAATGGTTCGCCCTGTATGACATTGAGATAGGGAAATCCCGTAGGAAAAGACTGAATGTGGATGTTTTCACCTTCTTGCTCTTCCACAATCCACATGCTCTTTATTGAGTGGCGGAGCATTGGGCTGGGTTCAAGTGAGATGATACGCATGTTTGCAAGATCTGAAAATCTGACTTTTTACATGGAGATTTGTATTTTCTACCTGTAAAATCTTGAAATGGCTGCATCAACACCCATCATAGTTAATGGTAAGACATTTGAGAGTCTGTCAGATCCGGCGACTCCTTTACTATTTGTCCTTCGTAACGAATTGCAACTTAAAGCTCCCA
>JAUILM010000185.1 GCA_030432855.1 Bacteroidia bacterium | reverse complement strand
ATGCCAGATGAGTGCACCCGAAAATGTAGCATGTACATCGATTCCCATATGACGACTCGCATTTGCTGCATACTTGAGCTGCTGAACAGCCCACTCTGTGCGAGCTTTGGGGTTGTTTCTTACGTCCGGGGGAGCAAACCCATCAAACATCACGTCGTATGCAGGATGTACAGCTACCAGCTGACCTTGCAGATGGGTTGAGAGCTCAGTGATCTCAATGCCAAACTCTGCAGCACGACCTTTAAAATCATCACAATAATCCTTGCTTTCCCCCGCTTTCTTCAGGTCGATAATTCGTCCATCCCATGTCGGAATTTGAACGCCTATATATCCAAAATCTGATGCCCACTTACAAAGGCCTTCCAAACTGTTATATGGAGCTTCATCACCTGCAAATTGAGCAAGGAAAATTGCCGGTCCTTTTATATTCTTCATTTTAAATTTTTATAGAGTTAATCTTATGCTACTGATTAGAATGAAATCCACTTATCATCACTGTTGGATGATTCCACCACTTTATTGATGAATTGCATACCTCTCACGCCATCACTGACGGTAGGAAAATCCTGGTACAGGGGATTTACCTCTTCTCCACTCACCTGGGCTTGTACACATTTTGCAAAATTTCGATAGATATTGGCAAAAGCCTCCAGGTATCCTTCTGGATGTCCTGCCGGAATCCGTGTATGGGCCGTGGATTCTTCGTATAAATCTCCCACTCCGGTACGCAGTACCTGCATCGGCTTATCTCCATGTTTTACCAGTAGTGTATTGGGTTCCTGCTGGGCCCACTCGATGCCTGATTTGGTACCATATACCCGGATGCGAAGATTGTTTTCTTCACCAATGGCCACCTGGCTGGCAAATAGTATTCCTCGAGCACCATTATCAAATCGCAAGAGTACGTTCCCATCATCGTCCAATTGGCGACCGGGTACAAAAATGTTGAGATCTGCACAGAGTTCCACAATCTTCAGACCTGTAATGTATTCTGCCAGGTTTTCAGCATGTGTACCAATATCTCCCATACAACCCGCTATACCTGATCGTTTTGGATCTGTTCGCCAGTCTGCCTGCTTGTTTTCCACGACAGTACTAAGCCAACCCTGAGGATACTCTACTACTATTTTCCGGATGTCACCCAGATCACCGTTCTCAACCATTTTACGGGCCTGCTTCACCAGTGGGTAACCCGTATAATTATGTGTAAGTGCAAAGATGAGGTTGGATTCCTCGACCATTTTTTCCAATTCAAGGGCCTCATCCATATCAAAACAAAGTGGCTTGTCACAAACCACGTGAAATCCATTTTCCAAAGCCATCTTGGCAGGACCATAGTGCATATGATTTGGAGTTACAATGGATATAAAATCCATTCTCACATCTTCAGGAAGGGCTTTTTCCTTCTCAATCATTTCCTTATAACTACCATAGACGCGATCCGGATCCAGATACAGATCGGCACCTGAAAGCCTGGACTTCTCGGGGTCACTACTAAAGGCACCACAGACCAGCTCAATTTCACCATCGAGTGCTGCCGCCATGCGGTGTACGGCTCCGATGAAAGCCCCACGTCCGCCGCCAACCATTCCCATTCTAATTTTTCGGCACATATATTTATATCATTTTTTAAGTTTCATGAAAGTGATCTAGGCCACATCATGACATCAATTAATCAAAGCAAAATGTTAGAGATCTTTTCGGGCAAATCCGATCAAAGGGATAAACCGGTAAGGAGTACTGTTCGTCGTATTCTTAATGCACATAAATAGGCAACCAACCAAATATTATTTTGAGAATGCGTACGAATAGTATTTAACTGCTAAACAAGCTAATTATAAGCATATTTTTAATATCCTTCTAAGAAACCTCAATAGAAATGCAGAATTCACTTATTTTGCCACCCTTTATTTGAGGAAACATTAAAAAACAAGGAAAATTATGAAGGTAGTCACAGGCCGTACTGAATACTTTCCAAACATCGGAGCAATTCAGTATGAAGGTCCGACATCAGATAATCCACTGGCATTCAAACATTATGATGCATCTAAGGTAGTTGCCGGCAAAAGCATGGAGGATCATTTCCGATTTGCTATCGCCTACTGGCATTCCTTCTGCAATGACAACTCTGATCCATTTGGTGGGGGCTTGAGACCTATGCCCTGGCTAAATAATAGTGACCCAATTCAACGGGCCTATGATAAGATGGATGCTGCATTCGAATTTATAACTAAGATTGGAGCACCATACTATTGTTTTCATGATTTCGACTTGATTGATGAAGGGGATTCGATTGCTGAAAGTGAATCACGGCTTGAAAAAATCGTGGCTTACGCTAAAGAAAAGCAGCAAGAATCCGGTGTAAAGCTACTATGGGGTACTGCCAATTTATTTGGCAATTCAAGGTATATGAATGGTGCTGCTACGAATCCAGATTTTCATGTCCTGACCTACGCAGGAACCCAGGTGAAGAATGCGTTAGATGCCACTATTGAGCTGGGAGGAGAAAACTATGTCTTCTGGGGTGGACGTGAGGGCTATATGTCCTTGTTGAATACCGATATGAAGCGGGAGCAGGATCATTTGGCTCGATTCCTTCATATGTCAAAAGACTATGCTCGAAAAAATGGTTTCAAGGGTACTTTCCTGATCGAACCAAAACCCATGGAGCCCATGAAGCATCAATATGATTTCGATTCGGCAACAGTAGTCGGATTCTTAGAGCGTAATGGACTGGGGGATGATTTCAAAATCAATGTGGAGGTAAACCACGCTACACTTGCTAATCACACATTCCAGCATGAGCTGCAAGTAGCTGCTGATGCTAATATGTTGGGAAGTATCGATGCGAACCGTGGTGATTACCAGAATGGATGGGATACTGACCAATTTCCTGTCAACTTATATGAGTTATCTCAGGCAATGCTTGTCATCCTGGATGCAGGTGGACTGGGATCTGGTGGTGTGAACTTCGATGCCAAGGTTCGCAGAAATTCTACCGATCTCGTGGATCTTTTCCATGCGCATATTGGTGGAATGGATGTATTTGCAAGAGCACTTACGATTGCCGATAAGATCATGCAACAATCAGACTATACCAAGATCCGGAGTGACAGATACGCGTCTTTTGATACAGGCAAAGGAAAACAGTTTGAAGACAATCAGCTGTCTCTCGAAGATCTTAGAGAATACGCACTTGAGCACGGTGAGCCAGCAATGACTAGTGGTAAACAGGAATTACTGGAAAACCTGGTCAACCGATTCGTTTAAGTACAAGAAAATAATTGCATGATAAAGGGCTATCACTCCTAGGTGATGGCCCTTTGTCTGTGTAGAGGTGTGGAGGAATTGCCCTAACATTTATTTCCGAAGAAATGCTTCCAAAAACTAAAAAGAGACTGCCTTAATAAAAAGACAGCCTCTCTCTAACTATTTCATTATATCATCTAGTGAGCCGCTGCCGGAGCGACCTCACTCTTGTTTCTCATCCAGAAGTAGAGTATACCAAAGAGCACTATAAGAGCCAATGGCACCAACGCCATTGTTGATAAGGTCATCTGACCAGTAGCAATATCGATGGCATCACCTGTCAACCCTTGCTCTGCGGCAATCTCGCGGTTTTTGTCGATCAATCCACCAAAAATTGGCATCACGAGGCCCGATGCAAACATACCCATTGCACCCACGATGCTCATGCCCAGGGCCCCACTTTCCGGAATATATCTTGCGGTAAATCCAATCATATTGGGCCAGAAATAAGCGATACCGAGTCCATATACAATAGCTGCTATATAGACCATGCCACCAGACTGACTGCTCAGCAGGTAAAGTCCTAAAGTAGCCAGGACGGCCGACCCAAGTAGAACTCCAGTCGTATCGAATTTCGCAACAACTTCCCCTCCAAAGTATCGGGCTACGGTCATGAGTCCGAAAGTTAAAGCCATAACCAGCATGGGCGTCGCACCACTACCTTGCAGTGTAATCGGTACCCAGTTGTTGGGACCAAACTCCGATATAGCGGTGAAGCACATACAGATAAGGATAAAGATAAATAGGGGTTTAAACATGCTGCTGAAGTTGCCAGAAAGGCCACCCTCCGTTGTGCTTGGTACAGGCCATTTTTGACCAAAGAACAAATACGCATAAATGACAGTAGGAATAAGAATGATTCCTACCTGCATCTGCCAGCTCCAACCCATCGATGTCATAGCCTGGCTGAGAAGGCTTCCCACCAGGATACCTCCGGGGAACCACATATGAAACCGATTGAGCATCTTACTGATCTTGTTGCCCTTGTAAGCATCAGCAATCATAGGATTGCAAGCGGCTTCTGTACATCCATTACCCAGTCCGATAAGTAGTGAAGAAAGCAGTAAGATGAAGTAACTACCTGCAAAAATGGTCAATAAAATACCAATAGCATGTGCAAAAAATGCAAACTGCATGATGATCGCTCCACCCACTTTGTGATAGATCATTCCACCAATAATCATTGAGATGGGGAATCCCCAAAACCACATTTGATTTATAAATCCTAGCTGAGTACCTGAAAGACCCAGTTCTGACTCTAGTTGCGGCATTATACCGGCGCGAATGCTAAATGAAAACGCAGTGGTAATCAATGCGAAACAACTAGCATAAAAAAGTCTTTTGTCGTTTACCATGAATGTTTTCGTTTTGACTTTAAGAAATTAATTTAAGTTGTCTCCCGCATGCGGCTGCTCCACATACTCTTTCATCACGATTTTTGGGAAGAGACAGATAGACAGTAAATCTATATATTTTCTTTGGTGTATATCCTAAGAAAGCGTGTTTAATTTGGACCACTCCTCAAATTATGAAATAATTTATCAGGGCCCGAAGTGCTAAAGCATTTCGATCGCCTGATAAGCGGCTGAGAAACATGTTTTTAGGGTAGAGATATTTAGAATATGGAGGAGACTCATACCAAATGGATGAACACTTTAGGGCTCTTCTTACTTTTATCATTAAACAATTTGAAAAGATGAACTTGAAAAATAAAGTGGCCCTAATCACAGGGGGTACAAAAGGCATTGGACTGGAGGTGGCCAGATCTCTTGCGAATGAAGGTATGCAGGTGGCAATAACCGGTAGAAGTCAAAACTCAGTGGATCAGGCACTGAAAGATCTCAATAACAAAGCCGTGGGATATGTATGTGATGTCAGGGATCTTCACGCCCAGCAGGAGGTGGTGAAAAAGTTGTTGAAGAAGTATGCTTCATTAGATGTGCTGATTGCCAATGCCGGGGTGGGACATTTTGCCCCTATTCAGGAGCTGACCTCTGATCAATGGAGCGAAGTAATAGATGTGAATTTGACAGGAGTGTTCAATAGCGTCAAAGCGTCGGTAGATGCTCTCCGTGCCTCCAAGGGATACTTGATTACCATCGCCAGTCTTGCCGGGGCAAACTTCTTCGCCTCCGGAGCAGCCTACAATGCCAGTAAATTTGGATTAGTTGGCTTTACACAGGCGGTCATGCTCGATCTCAGATACGATGGGGTGAAAGTCAGTACCATTATGCCGGGATCAGTGGCCACTCATTTTAACAACCGGACACCTACTGAGGCGGATGCATGGAAAATTCAGCCAGAAGATATTGGACAAATTGTCGTTGACTTACTTAAAATGCCAGCTAGAACATTACCTAGTAAGGTAGAAGTCCGACCGTCGATTCCGCGTAAGAAATAATCAACAAAGTTGATGATCGAGTAGGTGTTCAAATGAAGTGACAATTTCTAATCCAGTGGCCGGTATTTGATATTTCGGAACCAGACAGGGTCACTATGGTCCTGGAGGGCTATCCTTCCCTGCCGATGCTTACCAAAGTCTCCCATGTCTTTAAATTTGCTATTGGCGATCATCTTATGCCAATTGTCATCATGCATGGTATAAGCAAGGACCTTAGTCCCGTTTAGGTGGACTTCGACTTCATCGTCTTCGATCTTCATCATGAAAGTATTCCATTCTCCAGCAGGTTTCACTACTTCCGGATCACTGGCGATGAGGTCATACAGATCGCCTGCTCGATGCTTATGAATTTTGGCATCAGGATGACAGCTGTTATCAAGTACCTGAAGTTCCGGCCCTGAGTGGTATGCCCGGCTGAGTGAAGGTTTCTCTACTACATTATACATGATGCCACTGTTACCACACTCACTGATTTTCCATTCGAGTGATAATTCGAAGTTTTCCGGCATAATATCAGAGACAATGGCTCCTCCATCTTTAACCTCACCATCCTCATCGGTCACCAACGTCAAAGCGCCATCCTGAACCACCCAGCTTGAGCCAATTTTACTCTTGTTGTACGTGCGCCATCCATCCGTGGTCTTGCCATCAAAGAGTGAGATCCACCCGTTTGCCTTTTCATCAGCGCTTAACTGACCTTGAGCATTAAGTACCTGACCCATAGTCAGCATCATCACTAATATGAGATATGCACTTCTGTATTTCATCTGATATCGAATTAATAATCTTTATGATTGACTTGGGTAAAATAACAAAATAAGGTTCCTTTGAAAACTTCTATTGGTGTACAAAAGATGTAAGGTCAATTCTGATGCAAAAAACATTCATTAAAAACCTCATACTTGTCCTTGCATTAAACCTACTGATAAAACCTCTTTACATATTTGGAATCGACAGGACCGTCCAAAATGAGGTAGGTCCGGTTGATTACGGGTATTACTTTGCACTTCTGAATTTCGTCTATTTATTTCAAATATTTAATGACCTGGGTGTTCAGAATTTTAGCCACACGCAGTTTAGCCGGTATCCAGCACTCATTAACAAGTATTTACCAAAGGTCCTGGGCCTAAAGATTCTGACTGCGGGATTTTTTATACTAGTAACCCTACTTTTTGCCTGGATATCAGGGTATCCAATTATATCCAATGCTATCCTTCATCTGATTATCTTAAATCAGATACTCGCATCTCTCCTAATATTATTGCGTACCATCTTTTCAGCAAGTGGATACTATAGTATTGATAGTGTCTTTTCCACATTAGATAAGTTTCTCATGGTTTGTGCTGTGGGTTCTATGTTTTGGATCCTGGGGATTGAGCCCTTTCAGATAGAATATTTTGTCCTAACACAAACTGCCTGCTTTTTGATCAGCATCGCAGCTGCTCTTGTACTTCTTATATCCAAAGGTATTTTGAAATCGTACAGACCAGGATTTAAACGTGCATATATCATTTGGATGATAAGGAGTAGTGCACCCTTCGCACTCGTTCTGCTATTGATGACACTTTATACCAGGATGGACGGTGTAATGATAGAACGGCTTCTCACTGATGGTAAGGAACAGGCAGGGATATACGCAGCATCATATCGGGTGTTGGATGCCTTCAACATGCTGGGTCTTCTATTTGCAGGATTACTTTTGCCAATGTTTAGTAAAATGCTTGATAAGCATGATGCACTCGTAAGCCTGGTCAATACATCATTCGGATTGCTTTCCGCCATTTCAATCGGTGTATCGGTGATATGCTGGTTCTATGCAGACTACATAATAGGCACACTTTATACCAGTACATCTGAAGAATGGAGTTTGGTTTTTCAGTATTTGATGGTCACATTTATAGCGGTATCCTGGTCATATGTCTTTGGAACATTACTTACCGCCCGGCATGCGCTGAGGACGATGAACACCATTTTTTTGATAGGGCTGGGTATCAACCTTTTACTAAATCTGCTCCTGATTCCAACATATAAGTCATTAGGTGCCACCTGGGCCACAGTTATTACTCAGTTTGTTGTGTCTTTGGCACTGTTGATATACAGTAATGTAAATTTAAGTTTAAATATTCGTTGGTTTCTGGTGGGGCGCGTGGTCCTTTATACACTTATCGTTGTGATATCGAGTGATTTTTTAAGACGCAGTACCGTGGAGCCACTGACTGCATTAGTATTACTGATCACAATTTGTGCTGCCACTGCCCTTGTCTCAGGATTGATTTCTCGCCGATTACTTCACGAGGTCTTTGCCTCTCAGCTATCGTCATAGCCAGCGTCACGATTAATGTATTTGATAACCTGATTTTTCTACATTTGTGAACTTAGATTTTGCTATGACAAAACCCGAAGTAGATTTGAGTCTAAAGGCTCTCTTTCAATTGATGTGGAAAAACAGAAGACTATTCATCATAGTATCTGTCATCACCATTGTGCTGTCAGCCGTGATTTCTCTCTTGCTGACCGAGTATTACAGGTCTACGGTTGTAATTTTCCCCGCCAGGACCAGCACATTAACGCTCAATGAAAGTGGTGTCAAGCGAGGTAACATTTCTGATTTTGGCGAAGAACAGGAAGCTGAACAGTTACTACAGATTATCAATTCCGAAGAGTTGCAAATTAAGGTTATTGAAAAAAATGACCTGTATGAACATTATGAAGTAGACCAATCGGAACCGCATGCACGCAGTAAGATCAGACAAACGTACAATAGTAATATAACAGCCAAACGTACTAAATACAACTCTATTGACATCTCCGTCATAGATAAGGATCCGGTAAAGGCGTCTGAGATTGCCAACAGTATTTCGGAATATACGGATACAGTGAAGAACGATATGATCCGGGAAAGGGCACGTACTTCTATGAATATGGTATTGGGAGAGCGTCAAAGACTTACTGAGGAGTTGGCTGACGTATCGGGTGCCCTTGATAGCTTAAAAGCCCTTGGTGTTGTTTCAGAATTGGAACGCGCAGCGCTACGTGAGTCTTTGGGGCGGGCTTATGGAAGAGTAGGTGAAAACAAGATCAAGCAACTGGAGAAACAAATTGAGACCAATCAGAAATATGCTGAGGTATATGATGCCAAGAGACGACAACGCGAAATCCTGGTGGATCAATTGCAACGATTTCGAAGTGTAGAAAATCAACTCCAGGCTGATGCTGCCATTGATATTCCTCAAAAATTTACCGTAGATAGAGCAGTGCCAGCAGATAAAAAATCGTTTCCAGTTCGGTGGCTTATTGTGGCGGGTTCTCTGGTGTCGGTTTTGTTCTTTACCCTGATTCTGCTGATTATGCGAGATCAATATGCGGAGTTCTTTGGAGAGGAGACAGCATAGATATTTTTTAGAAAACAAGTCCCAGAAATCATGA
>JAUILM010000969.1 GCA_030432855.1 Bacteroidia bacterium | reverse complement strand
TTCACTTCCCTTATAAAATTTAAAGGAGCCTACTACTGTGCATTTCGAACGGGAGAACATCATGTGTATGGTAAAGATGGTACCTCAATGATCATCCGATCAAAAGATGCCAGTAAATGGAAGAAGCATGCTGAGCTTATGAAAGATGGTATCGATTTACGTGATCCTAAATTGTCCATTACACCTGATGGACGTATCATGGCATTGGTTGGTGGGTCGCACTATGAAGGGAAAGAACTTCTCGGTATGCATACACAGGTCTTTTTTTCGGATAAAAAAGGAAAGAAATTCTCGGAGCCTGTACCTATAGTTGTCGATCCAAAAGTAAAAACTGACTTTGACTGGCTATGGTCGGTAACATGGTATAATGACATTGCATATGGTGTCTTATATCAGCGAGGTGCCAAATCATCAAAACTGGTTAAATCAGACGATGGAATTCATTATTCCCTGGTATGTGATCTGGGTCTGGATGGCCGTCCTAATGAAGCCAGTATCCAGTTTTCAGAAGACGGCACCGCCTATATCTTGCATCGTCGTGAAGAGGGAAATCAAAAGGGATATTGGGGATCGAGTAAAGCACCCTATAATGACTGGCAATGGAAGGAATTAGATTTGCGCTTAGGGGGCCCCGCCTTTACCATCCTTTCAGAAGATCAGGTTTTTGCCGGAACAAGAATATATGGAGAGGAGGATAGAAAAGTGGGTATCCTTAAAGGTTCGCTGAAAGGCGATTTTAATATTCACCACCTATTGCCCTCTGGAGGAGATTGCAGTTATCCATCCTTTCTTGTGGAGCCCGATAGAATTTTGATGAGTTACTATTCGTCCCATGAGTCCACCGCCGATATTTATTTAGCAACCTGGCCTCGTTAATACAATGAAAAAAACTGCTTTTTTATTAAACGCTCTTTTGGTATTCATTCTTATTAGTTGTAGTCCTGTCACTTCGAATAAGGAGATTGAAAACGAGGAGGGTGAAAACATTGTAGAAACCCAATCAAAACATATTAGGACATTTAATCCAGAATTACCTACCATTGGGCTTTTAATGTATGACGGAGTATTGCAAGGTGAAGTAATAGCAACCTCTGATGTTTTTGCAAAACCTACAGTAGACGGACAACATATCTTCAACGTCATTACGATAGCAGAAACTGAACTTCCAATCACAACCGAAGAAGGAGTACGAATTATCCCTGACTATTCATTTGAAAATTGTCCAGATCTGACCGCATTGTTTATTCCCAGTGCCTATGACATGTACGCACAGGTGCACAATGAAAATATTATCGACTTTATCCGAGCTAAGAACGAAGAAACAGAATATACTGTAAGTAATTGTGCAGGTGCACAACTGATTGGGGCCTCTGGCATTGCGGATGGACATAAGATAGTCACCTGGATTGGTGGCGGTGAGCAACTGCAAAAGGACTATCCTAATCTTATCGTACAGGATGACAGTGTAGTAACTTTTGTAGAGGATGGAAAATTCAGCTCATCGAATGGAAACCTGGCAAGCTATATTTCTGCTTTAAACTTACTGGAGAAAATGACTAGTGCCGATCACAGAGAATTTGTTGAATCCTATCTATACCTTGACCGATTACAAAATTGGGAGTAATTGCGACAAGTCGATAAGTTAAAAAACTTCATTATTCTAATTTCTGAACCCAGAATCAAGTAGATGACAATCTCTAAGTGCTCTCGCACACGCA
>JAUILM010000184.1 GCA_030432855.1 Bacteroidia bacterium | reverse complement strand
CATACGAAAAGTCATGATTTCCCAGGAGGTGATAATGATCAATTTTCGGATCAAGGTTCGCATATATCGGTAAAATAGAATCAAAACTTGACCAGTTTTTATCAATCACATCCCCCAAGGTTTGCACGAAATCAACCTGGCTAAGATTAAAGGTGTCTATTGCTTCCTGTAGCTTCCATAAAGATTCTCGATAGTGTCGCTTACCCCTGCTCTCCTGGTCTGCATACTGGGGATCAGCGATCAGCCCAATGGTAAGTTCAGGTTTTTCTCCACCACAAGAACTAACTAAGCAAATAATCAAAAGCAGATGTAATCTACAACAGATGCTCATTCTACCAATAATGTAATTCAGAAGATTTTGTTAAAGGAATAAAATTATTCAATAACAAAAAAACATCTAGAACACATGCTAATCTTTATAAGAAAATCAACAATTCGATAAATCTTTTACACCCTGGATTAAGCGTATGCCTCTTGCCAGGTGTCTTCCATTCGGGGGTATTGCTCCCTGCAAGCCAGATACTCCTCCATCATTTGGCGCATGGTGGGGCTAAGTCCATTCAAGTATTCAGGAGTGAGGAGATCCGCATTTAATAAATAAAAATGCCAGGTGGGAGGCTGGGTGGCACTGTGATATCCCATGTGTAATGTGCGACGTGGAATTTTTGTAGGCTCATCACTCCAGCCACGATGGATTAAGTTATTATTGTAAAATACAGCCTGGCCTGCTTTTAATCTGACAATGACACCACCTGGCATATTGGCATCTAAGGGAGCATAGTGCCGAGTACCACCAAAGGCTGCGTCTTCGCCCGGAGTATTGGGTCGATTATGTGAACCCGGAACCACCCAAAGAGCGGACTCCTCCACCAGAGGCAAATTAATTTGCACGCTATTATGAAATCGATCTGCAGAAAATAGTCGATCTTCTATTTCTTCTTCGGGAATTTGAATGACGTCCCGATGCCATCCCAGTTGATAAATCACACCAGGATTTGACGCGAGGATCGAGGCATTATTTACTATGAGCTTTGGACCAATTAATTCCTCAACTACCGAAAGTACTTTAGGATGATGGAAGGCATGGTGAATAGGCTCCGTATTGGGTTTAGTCAGAAGATGAAAATAATATTGACGGTTCTCACTGGCAAAGTCACTAAGGTCATCGCCAAAGTGCTGAAAGGTGCTATCGTGTTTTTCAGTATCACCAGATTTCTTTTGCTCACTGAGCATAGCATCCATGATCTGACGGTAATCGGCAATCTCTTCTTCTGTGAGTATATCTACGATTACAAATCCTTCTTTTTCAAACTGATTTCTTAGTTCGCTCATATTAATTTTATTAGTACTGAAGCTACTTAACGGAAGTTCGGCTACCCGATTCTGCTGCTTGTAAGGCAGCTTCCAGCACGGACATTATTTTTACTCCATCCTCGAAGTTTGGGTGTATCGAAGAACCCTTGCTCACTGCTGTAATAAAATCGGCCACAGCATGTACAAAGGCATGTTCGTATCCAATGATATGGCCGGGAGGCCACCAATGTGAAAGGTAGGGGTGTGTCGATTCGGTCACCATGATGGTTCTGAAACCCTGAAGTTCTGCCGGATCTTCTCGATTAAAATATTCAAGTTCATTCATGCGCTCCAGGTCAAATCTAATACTTCCCTTGCTACCATAAATCTCAAAGGTATTGTGATTTTTCCTACCGGTAGCAAAACGTGTAGCCTCAAAACTTCCTACAGCCCCATTAGTGAATCGTACCATCATCAGCGATGCATCCTCGACCGTTACTGTTCCTTTTTCTGCCGATGCTTGTGAGCCACTGGTAAATGCCTTAGCCCCAACACCCGGTAAGGGTCGTTCTTTAATAAAGTGAGATGTAATGCAGCTAACTTCCTGAATCGGTCCTACTAAAAACAGGGCAAGATCGACACTATGAGAATTGAGATCCCAGTGAGGGCCGGCCATTGCATATTCCTTTTGCAGCTGCCAGGTCAACGGAAATTCGGGATCTACAATCCAATCCTGCTGATAGCAGCCCCGCCAATGATATATCTGGCCCAACTGACCTTCATCAATCATTTTCTTTGCCAACATGACTGCCGGCGTCCTTCGATAATTATGATTTACATAATGCACTACCTTATTACTCTCGGCAATCCGCAGCATTTCTTCAGACTGGGCTTTACTGAGCGCCAGGGGTTTCTCACAGAAAACGTGCTTACCATTTTCTGCCGCAGCGACGGCCATGTCAAAATGTAGATGAGTTGGGGTTGAAATATCAACTATATCAATCTCCGGGTCTTCCACTACCTTACGCCAATCTGTTTCTGTCGACTCCCATCCCCATGTTTTTGCAAAAACTGACAATTCATCTTCACTGCGGGCACATGCCGTTTTCAAAATAGGATGGGCATCAAGGTCAAAAAATAAAGGCGCTTTTAGCCAGGCATTACTATGTGCCTTACCCATAAAGCGGTGACCAATGATTCCAACATTTAATTTTTTCTTTTCCATGTCTTATCAATACTGGCAATTTGCCGAGATATTTTTTAGCTGCTGCACACTTTTTGAAACTACACTAAATTCTTCAAATGCATAATCGGGATGCAGCGTGTCAGTCTCTACCGCAAAAAATCCCTCATATCCCTGATCCACTAAAAGCTGGGCAATCCGTTGATTGTCGATCAGCCCTTTACCTGTCGGTACACAAGAGAAAAAATACCATTCATCCACCGAAATTCCAGGGACAGGTAACATATCTTTTATGTGCGTAGCCATGACGTAGGGTGCCAGCTTTTCCATAGCCTTGACAGGATCATCCAGCACTCTCAGGAAATTGCCTGAATCGAAATTAATTCCGAAATAGGGTGAATCCACATCTTTTAATAAACCCAGTAATTCATCTGAATTGTAGTCAATGTGATTTTCGATGGCCAATTTTATACCGTTTGACTCAGCCTCCTTCACAGCAATCTTAAATAACTCGGCCAGTTTTTCAAGCTGTGGTTCGTGGGGCTCAAATCGAAACATCAGGCTACTTCCCACCACACGCATTACATCGGCACCAATCGCCTTTGCGTGGTGGATATGCTCCAACATAGCATCAAACTCTTTCAGGTTTTTCCCTCCTTCCAGTCCATCGGGATGTCCCCAGGCATAGACTCGATCAAAGTCATAATCATCCAGCCAGGTTTTGACCTCAGCCAAATAATCATCCGAAAACGAAGGAAAAAAGCACGATTCTAAGGAAACGCCATCAACATCTACCGATTTGGCATAGGCAAGAAAATCTTCCATGGAAAAGAGTGCCTCTTTTTTAAATTGATGTGGATACACTTCTCCAAAAAGTCGGTGAAAGCAATAGCTGTCTATGCCAGTTTTAAGGCGGTAGGGAGTTTTCATAGTTGTCTGTTGATCTCCTACAAGTTAGGAAAATACTTTTGAGTTGGATGCTGGATCTTGGATGTTGGGGTTTTGTCCATGCCTAAATAAGCTTGACCAGTTTTCAACTTGGTTTTTTACCGGTTTGCTGAGAATACTTCTCTATTCCTGACGCTTGATTACCAATTCTACAAAAACTGCCTGTCTGCAAAACTACGCACCTGAAAACCGCCCATTGGCACACTGCCGACTGCTTCCCGAAACGCTCCTCAATAATGATAAAAAGTGTTCAACCTATTTCAGGCAATGACAAATCTAAAATTCCTGCTTATCCAGCCATTGGACAAGATCATCCCAACATGCGTCGGGAAATTTGGCATGAATCGCGTCCTCAATGACCCAAAACTCTTTATTATTTCCAGGTATGTTATCATACAATTCGCGTACTTGCTCAACGCTGAACAATTCATCCTGATCCCCGACACCCACCAATACCGGCATGGGTGGAGCTTCCTCGAAAACTAGTTCTTTGACATCTAGCATGCGTACAAAGCGCAAGGTATATACGTAATTGAACAATGGATCTTCACTCTTTACCAGGCCCTCCCTTTTGTACTCAATTACAGGTTTGCCAGGTCTGAATAATGAGTTGGTCAAAATAGTTGCTTGTTCGAGCAGACCAAATTGGCGAGGTGGCAACTTACCACGGTAGGCACCTGACAAGAGCACAAGTCCAGCCAATTCGTCCTTTACTTCTTTTGCCAAGTATATAGCAGAAGCTACTCCCAAACTATGTCCCAACACAATGACTTTGGAGAAGCCAAGACCCTTAATAAATTCTAGCGCCTCGATTCGATCGGATTGTGACCGTTCTTTACCCGGACTATCTGCTCGATTGCCCCCGGAGAGACCATGGCCCCGGTAATCCAATCCAAATGTAGTATATCCAGCTGCAGAAAGCGGTTGTGCCATGAAGTCATAGGGACCACTGTATGCCGTAATGCCATGTAAAATAAGAACTGCGACTCCTTCCACCGCCAAGCTATTTACTGGTGGATCCCATCTCCTAATAAATAGTGTTTCGTTATCGGATGTGGTCAATAAGTGGAATGGCTGGTCCACTTTTTCACGTAGCGCTACCACGTCGATGTCAGGATTCTTGGGCACCGGTAAAGCCAAGATGATGACTACCAGGATTATCACCAATCCGAGAATAATACCGAATGTCCATTTTAGCAGTCTTTTAAATTTCATTACTTCGGTTTACTTAAGGAATCAGCCACTTCAATATAATGAATTAGTCTCTCCGTGGATACAGTTTGGCGGCTTTCAGGGGGCAGTATTGCAGTGAGCAGTATTACAGTGGGCAGCCGGGCAGTTGGCAGCGGGCAGTCTTCATTTTGTAGGCAGGCAGTGAGCACAGGCCTTTATTCCAGATTAAATCGGACCGGCAAGTAGAATTGGACTCTGACTGGTT
Organism: Bacteroidia bacterium; assembly: GCA_030432855.1. Taxonomy (GTDB): domain Bacteria; phylum Bacteroidota; class Bacteroidia; order Chitinophagales; family Saprospiraceae; genus JABDMH01. The sequence continues at coordinate 4,314 of JAUILM010000184.1, read as the reverse complement.
TCCCATTTTGAGTGCCGGGTTTCCATTCTGGCATTTGCTCCACTACTCGTACACATTCTTTTCCTATGTCCTTAGTCACTTTCCTCAATGGTTCAATGGATCCTATCGTGCCGTCTTTTTCAATGACGAATTTTATGAGAGCTTCTCCTTCTACCCCTTTATTTCTTGCACTATTTGGATACCTAATCTTACCATAGATAAATTGCAGGAGTTTATTATCCGCACAGTCTTTTTGATCCCCTTCATCCAGTTCTTCACATCCAGGAAATAGAGGCAAGGTCTCTATAACTATTGAATCCCTGGAAGCTGATATTTGTTGTCCATCGGAATAGACCTCTTCGTATTCTATCTGCCCGATCGTATCATAGTGAATCACCGTACCGTGAAGATTCCCATTGACATAGCTTGACTCCAGAATTCTTCGACCCTCCCTGTCAAATTTTATCCAGCTTCCAATTCTCATTCCATTGCGATACTCTCCATGTTCAACCACATTTTCGATCCATTTACCTTCCTTGAGGTTTTCAACATATGTGCCTTTATGTAAGAGAGTCCCATCATCATAGCGCTCTTCATACGATCCATTCTTCTCGACTAAATTCCGGGATTTAAATGTGATTAAATGAGTGATTTGTCGGTTATCCGGATAATACCTTTTATAAATGCATTCATCAGCACTCACTTCTTCCACGGTAAAATTATAGCCTGATGCAATTAGAGTTGCCCCGGGACTAAGTAAGTCAATATATTTCCTTCTGAATTCCAATTGGCTCCAACAATTCACTGCCAATGAAAGGGAACAGACAGTGACTATAATCGGACGAAGATTCATATTGTGATGATAATTTTGGTACTCATCTAACAACACGAAAGGATGGAACGTTTCTGTCGAGAGCACTAAACTTAAATCTTCATAGAGACGCACAGAAAGAATTAAGCGGTAAAGCCTACGAAGATATTTTTAATTGCAACCTCCTTCTTGACCCTTAACTTCCAATACACCATCGACTAAAAGTTCCGTTTGAGGGCCCTGCACATCGAGCGTTGCACATTTAAAACTGTCTCCTGAAAGTATTTCGATGGTTTGTGTCTGGGCATTGTCAATAATGACGTGGTGGGTAGAGTCCGGGACCAGATTCATACTCCATTGAGTTTGGTCACTCCATAATCCATTGCCTCCCAGCCAGGTATTAATCGTACTACCTCCAGCGAAGCGTACATAGTCAAATTGTGCCGAGAGATTGACCGGATAGGATTCAAAGGCATAGGCGATCACACCTACCTGCAGGGTAGATGGCAAATCTGAACGAAGAAAGGTAGATCTTAAAATCCAACTCATAGCTCCGACATCACGACTGTACATCGTAAAAGTATCCCCCTCTCGGGTCATCCTGAGTTCGGTGCGAGTACTGCTAATGGCAAAATGCTCAATAGTGCCGCTATTGTCATTGATGGTGGACTTAGTCTCTACCGAGGCAATATCAAATCGGGTGCCCGCCACATTGAACACATAATTTTCAGAAGTGGCAGATCCATCCCTGGCCATTAATCCAGCGAGCTGAGTGTCGTTGTCAATATCCTCACCGGCATGCCCCCCGGTTGTCTGCACTGCCTCCACCAACGTTGTGACATCAAAATCACCTTCTACACTCTTGTAGATAAATCCGGCAGATTGTGCATGGAACCACGGGCAGTTGTTACTACAAGTGATGGGATCTATATTCATGATCAACTTACTATCTGTCACTTGCGTAGTGTAAAGCGATGACTGATAATGTAACCAGGCAGGACTTAAGGTACTTCCTTCAAATTCGTCATTGAGCTGGCAATTTTGGGCACTTATTGGATTTAACAAAAGAATCCCGGATAAAAAAGACAGTACAATACGGAAGGCCTTAGAATACATACTCACTATTTAGATGGTGACGTGAAAGTGATCTCACTCACTCTATTGTGTAGCAAATTTTGATCCGATTCTTTCAGTCTTGCAGTCTTCAGTTTTTCAGTGGGCAGTTTTTCAGTGGGCAGTTTTTCAGTACTCAGTCAGGCAGCATGGCAGTCAGCAGGAAGCAGTGTTGCAGTCTGTATTGCAGTCCTCAGTTTTTCAGTGGGCAGTTTTTCAGTGGGCAGTTTTTCAGTGGGCAGTTTTTCAGTAGACTACAGACTGAGCTGAAGACTGCGAGCTGAAGACTGCGAGCTGAAGACTGATAGCTGACGACTGCGGGCTGAAGACTGCGAGCTGATAAAGGTATTATTCACCAATTCTTACTAAATTCAAATCCTGAAAGTCATAACTAAAATCAATGATGGGGGAGATACCCTTCATTCTCATTGATAGAGCATTCCCGTTTTCATCCAAATCAAACATAGCAAAGGCATCATAGTTATCCACTCCGGCATCCCGCGAATATTTCCATTCGATGACAAAGGTGTTAGCATTATAAAAATGCATGGGTCCCGTCAGCTTTGGCGATTTTTCCGATTCTATCCACAATTGATTATTCTTTTCGAATACACGTACGTTGCCAAACCAATTATCCTTGTAAGTTCCAACGAAGGGCTTGAATTTGGGGGTCCTATTTTTATTTTTTTCCACCTGGTCCCAGATGACTTCCACAATAGAATCCGCGTGCGATGAAGAATTCATCAACCTGGCTTCTGCCCAATCCAGCCAATCTATTCCATCTACACCCATGATTTTATCTTTGATTTCATTAGTAATGGTAATGAAACTCTGACCTCCGGGCGAAGCGTTCGTAAGTACAATAATTCCCGACTTCAATTCCGGTATCATGGTCACCATCGACAGCATGCCCGGCAGACCACCGGAATGTTGGATCACGGTATAGCCATTTTCATCTCTCAATCCGAATCCCAGTCCATATCCCCGGTAATGGGTATTGTACAATCCACTTCCCAGCGCATCATATGCAAGATTTGTATGGATCTTCCAGAGTTCATTATGATTTCTTTGAGATATCAGGGTATCAGACAGATTATTTCCAAACAGGCCTTTATTCAAATGCATTAATACCCATCTGCTCATATCCTTAACGCTGGAATAAATACCTCCGGCAGCACCCAGAGATCCGTCTTTTTTGACATACACTTCCAGTTGTTCTGTTTTTTGATTTTCGCTGGAATGTGGAGCCGCTACATTGGTGTTCTGTGTGATATTTTGATAAATACCCACAGAATTTTCCATTTGGAGTTCAGCCATAATTTCTTCCTCTACAAACTGATCCCATGGTTTGCCGCTCACTCTCTTTATCACTTCTCCCGCTACCACATATAATAGATTGTCATAGTCATATTTGGTTCTAAAATCAGAAACAGGGGTCTGAAACTGAAAGCTTCTCAGGATGTCATCTATTGTGAAGTCCGCCCCGTCCGGGAAGAACATCAGATCACCGGCACCCAGTCCGAGGCCACTCCTATGCGTCAATAAATCCACGATGGTGAAATTTTGCGTTACAAAGGGGTCATACATGGTAAATTCGGGAATGTACTTTATCACACGATCATTCCAGGATAGCTTTCCGCGATCAATTAGAATACCTAGTGATGTAGTAGTAAACGCTTTACTGTTTGATGCAATAGCGAAAAGTGTATTTTCATCCACCTGCTGACCCGTTTCCGCCGAGGCAATTCCATAGCCTTTTAGGTGGGTTACTTCTCCATTCTGAATGACAGCAATCCCTATTCCGGCCTGTGGAAATCTTTCCATAGAGGCGTCCACTAAAGAATCAATAAAATGAGATGTTACGATCGACTGGGAAAAGCAGAGAGAGGGAATAGCCAAGATGAGTAATACGAATTTCTTCATGTTGAAATATCTTTCCTTTGCCAACAAAATCCTAATAAACATTGTGAATGTACATTTATTCTGATATAGCCAAATATTGTGTTCTATAATATCGACTCGCGCTATAAATCGGAACACTCAAATTGAAGTCATACTGGAAGAAACCTTACTCCATATATGAAATAACTCAAAAAGTGTAGACAGCAGACTGAGCTGAAGACTGTGGGTTGATGACCTCCAGACTGCAAACTGCGAGCTGGAGACTGCAAGCTGAAGACTGATGACTGCGGGCTGGAGACTGAAGACTGAGAACTGACGACTGACATTCAGCAGGGGTATTGTTAGTGTATTCCGCTTATCCTTGTTTTCTTTCCATTAAATTCAATCTCATCACCCTTCTCTTTAAACATCAATTTCATGCCGATAGGTGATCTACTGGATATGCAATAGTATAGTATATCATCCATTCTGACCTTGCCTATTCCTACTGAAATAAAATAATTTCCGCT
>JAUILM010000183.1 GCA_030432855.1 Bacteroidia bacterium | reverse complement strand
TTGGAAAATCAAAAACTAAAAGAAGACCTGGCCGAAATCAAGAAAAAGCAAGATGAAAATACTGCTGATTCTTGAGTACTACCATCCTCATATTGGTGGCATAGAAACATTGTTCAAGGGGTTGGTAGATGAACTAATTTCAGCTGGCCATACCGTCACTATCATCACCAATCGATTTCGATCGGATCTCCCCGGGCGGGAAGAGCAGGATGCACTAGCGATCTATCGATACAACTTCATCAACAGATATCTTTTCACACTGCTGGCTATCTTTCCAGCTGTAGCCAAAGCCAGACATCATGACCTAATTCAGACCACATCCTATAATGCAGGATTTCCTGCATATATCGCTGCAAAACTGACGGGCCGTCCGGTTATCATCACTTTTCATGAGGTCTGGGACACCTTATGGTTCAAGTTGCCTGATATGTCACCTGTCTCTGGATACCTCCACTACCTCTTTGAGCGGATGTTACTATCCTTCCGATTTAGTCGATTTGTGGGTGTGTCAGATTTTACCGCCGAAATGTTACGCAAATTGGTTAGGAGTCCCCAATCGGTGACAAGAATATACAACGGAATCGACTATTCACATTCTGAGTCTATCGATCGACATCAAGTTGATGGCCCATTCCAATTCCTTTACTTTGGCAGAATCGGCCTGTCCAAAGGATTGCATCTTTTCGTGGATGCTATTTATGAAGCCTCCCAGATAAGTAAGGATTTTGCAGTCACTCTAATTGTCCCATCCAGACCTGCAACATTAGTAAATAAACTCTCGCAATCCCTTAGGGAGAAAGGTCTTCAAGAAGTCGTTACTATCATGAGTGATTTATCCAAATCTGATTTGCAAGCCAAGATCATAAATGTACATGCAGTTGTGATTCCATCGTACAGTGAAGGGTTTTGTTTTGCCGCAGCCGAGACATGTGCCTTAGGCACTCCGATTGTATCATCACACCGTGGAGCCTTGCCCGAAGTTGTTTCTGGAAAATATATTGATGTGGAGCTCCTGAATGCTGATCATTTAGCAAGAGCAATGCTGCATGCCATGGAGGGAAAGTGGAAAAGTAAACCTTTGCGCAAATTTCACCTTGCAGATACCATAGAACAATATCAGCAACTATACCAAGAAGTAATGGAGGAAAAGAAAGCCTGACTAGGAGCGAAAGGGATTGAGCAAACGGCCCAGCATCATCATACCACTTCCAAAGTTTTGACCCTTTGACATGGTATCAGGCGTGTATCTCACATTAATTGGGGCTTCAGCAACTTTTATTCGATTGAGTCGTGCTTTCTTAATGATGTCAATGCAAAACTCAAATCCATTATAGTCGATATACAGTTTTTCGGCAAAACTCCGGGTCATTACTTTAAGTCCGGATTGGCTATCTGACAGGAAGATACCCGTCTTGAAATAGCTGACAATATTCCCAATAAAATTATAGAAGACTCTTATAAGCGGTATTGAGTTCTTCTTGAGAAACCTACTTCCAATCAACAGATCCGCTTTTTGTCGTCTTATCTCCTTCAGGAGCACGATAAGATCTTCGGGGTCGCTCTGATGATCAGCATCTATCGTCGCTATATAACTGGCGTCCTTAAGGAGGGCAAATTCGATGCCTGTCATGGTAGATGCTCCGGGACCCAGATTTATGATATGCTGGAGGAGGTAAACATTACCTTCAGAAACCACTTGTTCAGATGTCAGGTCGGTACTACCATCATCGACTACTACGATATTGGGAAAGCCGAGTTCCTTTAGTTTCTGCAGAACGGAGAGAATCCGATTCTGTTCATTTAAAGCGGGAATAACCACGAAAACCTCTTCGAGACACAATTTAAGTCGTTTCACAAGGGTGATAATTTTTAAGAAGTTAGAACGTGTGTCCTGATTTCTTGAGAAGTAGGTCGCCGTGCAAAGATACATAATTGTAACAATAAAAGGAGAAGACTTAATTGCTAACTTTGTATCAGTGGAAGAAGTGAATGCACAGGTACGAAAGGAAGACAAGTCCTTGTTTAAGTTAATCTTTGGCAAGGTAGCTCTGCTATTGCCTGAAAACAACCGTCTGGAGAGGATCTGGAAAATCGCCCAGATCGATTTTAAGAAACGTTACTACAATGATAGATTAGGACTTATTTGGGCATTGATCAATCCCATCTTCCAAATCTTTATATACTACTTTGTTTTTACGTTGGTCTTTAAGTCAAGAGAGGAAGACTTTGTGTTATTTCTGTCTTGTGGCATCTTGTTCTGGAATGTGTTTTCTGAAATAACCAGCAGGGGCATGTCGGTATTGAGATCTCGGAGATACCTGATAGAGAACATTCAATTTGAAAAAATTGACCTGTTTATCTCACATATCCTGAGTGGTTTCATGGGCTTTTCCTTTAATCTGGTTGTGTATCTGGTAGTTGCTATCCTTTTGGATGCTAACCTCAATCTGCACCTCCTATATCTTATCCCCACACTTATTACTCTGTTCTTACTCTGTCTGGGCACTGCTATCATTTTAAGTTGTCTCTTTATATATTTTGATGATGTAATACACTTGTGGCAAATGATCACTTTCGTGGGGTTTTGGGCTTCAGGTATCATATATAACCTGGATAGTGTGATAGAGCGATATCCCGCAATTGAGTACATAAATCCATTTATCTCGCTGATAGAAAATGCCAGACACGCACTTCTATATGGCACCACTCCGGACCTATGGATGCTATTATATGACTTCATTTTTGCTGTCATATTATGTTCTTTAGCGGTGCTGTTTTTCAGGAAAACGGAGCATTTGATTCTAGAGAAGCTTTAGTCATGAGTGAACAACCCGTCATACAGGTTAAGAATTTAAGCAAGACCTTTTCTGTAAGAGAACGTAGTATACGGTCGATGCGTGAAATGATGTTAAATCTTCATGAGATCAGCTCAAGAAATCATCGAATCTCTGCGCTTCGTAATATAAATTTTGAGGTCAATCAAGGTGAAATTGTAGGAGTCATCGGGAGAAACGGTAGTGGCAAGTCAACACTCCTTAATCTAATAATCGGTAGCATGCGCGCCGACCCGGGCAGCACCGTAATCACTCGCGGAAAGATCATTCGTATGGCTTTGGGCATGGGATTTGACCCTAATCTGAGTGCCCGTCATAATATCTATGTTAATGGCAGTATTCTAGGTCTGACATTTAAATCCATAGGGCAGATATTCTGGGAAATTATTGAGTTCGCAGACCTTATCGATTTCGTAGATACTCCCATCAAATACTACTCAACAGGTATGCGGTCTCGTCTTGCATTCAGTATTGCCGTCCATGCTGAGGCCGATATCTTTTTGATGGACGAAATCTTCTCCAGTGTGGGAGATGCGGACTTTCAGGCCAAGTCTAAGAAGGTTTTTGAAGAATCTTTCCTCAATAAGCGAACGATACTATTTGTCAGTCACAGTATGCGCAATATTGAAGAGTTCAGTGATCGTGTCCTTTTAATTGATAAAGGAGATCAGATCGCTTTTGGCGAGCCCAAAGACGTTATTGGTGAATACCTTGATCGGATAAAGAACAAAAATTGACACTGTCTTGGAACCCCGCGTCACGATCATTATTCCTAACTGGAACGGAGACAAGTGGCTTCCCCCATGTCTTAACGCACTAAAGACACAAATCTTCCAGGATTTTCACACTATCATTGTAGATAATGGATCAACAGATCAATCCATACCCTGGATAAAGAAAAACTACCCCAACATTACAACCATTCAGCTAGATAATAATTATGGCTTTGCATATGCTGTAAATCAGGGCATCAACCATGCAAGATCTCAGTACATCTGTCTTTTAAACAACGACACTATTCCTGATCCAAATTGGCTCAGCAGCCTTGTTGCAGCTTTGGATACCGCCGATGAATCGATAGGTGGCGTTGGATCCATGATGCTCTCCCTGGATGACCGCTCTTTCATCGACGATGCTGGCAACACGCTCTCCTGGTATCTTGCTGCCACCAAGAAAGGTCATCGTCAGCAATTAAGTAGCTATCCGGTGAGATGCAAAACCATGGCTATAAGTGGTGGGGCTTCTCTCTTTAGAAGCACATTTTTTGAAAAGTGTGGAAAGTTTGATGATGACTTCTTTGCTTACCTTGAGGATATTGACCTCTGTCTGAGGGGAAATCTGTATGGTTTTAAGTTTTTGATTTGTCCATCAGCCATTGTGCTCCATAAATCCCATGGCTCTGAAATTCCAAAAAACACATATGTCACCTTTGTTACGGCCAATCGACTGGCAATCTTATTAAAAAATATACCATTAAATATCGCACTAGCTAAGTCGCTAAAAATAATTTACGGCCAATTTTATTTTTTTATTGCTTATGGAAAACCAATCTCATCCTTAAAAGGATATCTTAGGTTTTTTAGTCGAATTCCTTCCCTCTTAAGAACTCGGAAAATTGTACTGAGAAATAAAAACATTTCTGATTTAGAAATTGGAAATCTTCTAAGCAATGAACCTCTTGATCCACCCTTATCTTATTTTATTAAAGGTTATTTAAAAGGAATTAAAAAGTTATTTTCTTTCGGATAAAACCTGTTCGTATATTTTCATTGTACTGTTGACAAATTTTTGCGCTGAAAAAATACTTAGGTCGAATTTAGAGATTTTTTCTACGTGTTCTTCATAGTGCGTTCTTAAACTTCTCAATGCCGTTAACAGACTTTGATGCTCTATTCCATCTACTACTACTCCTAAGCCGTTCTCCTGCACCGTATCAGCCATGGCTATAGTGTCACTCACGATCACAGGAACCCCTACCGACAAACCCTCTATTAATGAGTGCGGATATGACTTTACAATTGCGCTCTCCTCTGACAACAAGACCACAGCGTGGTGTTCTTGCATAAGCACTGGCACATTAATTTCTCCATTGATGATTTTCACATTTGCTTCCGCATTAAAATCCCCAATCAGTTTTTTTATTTCCCTCTCAAGATGACCCCTTAACACTATTGTCAGGTAAATGTTTTCTGACTTGGCAACCTGCAAAAGAGAAACAATGCCTTTTGATTTAATTTGATTTTTGGTCCAAGGTGCGGAAGCCAAAATAATTTTTAATGGCCCGTCATTTACATATGTATCTTTTATTTTAGTCTGTGTTCGATCGAATTTTATTCCTGGTTTAATTATTGTGACGTTATTTAAGCCTCTGGTCTCCAAATAATGAGCCGAGCGCCTATTCGAAACAATAATTCTAGCAAGCGCTCTGCATTTAGCACTATTTACACTAGATCGATCACTACTCAATGCACTATAGATAATTGGCTTTTTCAAGAAATTGAGGATTGGAAAAAAATATAGAAAAGGCGAGAAAATATGACAAATATCAACTGCTGATTCTTTTTCTATTATTTCTGAGATATTATGTAATCCATATAAGAAACGAGGGTATAAACTTGTCGGAGTTTTTAATGGCAATAAATAAATATCCTCAAATTCTACCTTATCCTTTATCAATGATATTTCATTAAATACAGCATCTGTATTTTTAATCTTAGGAGGAGGTGCAGTATGTAGAAATAATATTTTCAATTTTTAATTAAATAAATGATTCTTGTTACCGAATTTGTTTGTCATACCATGGAGCACGGCAATCGACGTAGTTCTAAAACGCCTGAAATTTAATCTTAGTAAGGCTCCCAGCGCAAAACGAGATCCTTTAATACACCACTTCCACTTAAGACCGGGGTAAAATTTTGATACAAAAAGAAATCGATTTCGGAGGTTATAGTAAAGGTATAGTCCCTCTCTTTTCGTGTTTTTCCCTATCTGATGTTGAATAGAGTAGTTTTTATTTACGCATATTTTTGTTTGTGCCTCTGCGGCTCTGAAACAAAAGTCCGCTATTTCTCCAGAAAAAAAATAGGTTTCATCAAGGAATCCGACTCTCCGGAAAACCTGGCTACGAAATAAAATAAACGTTCCCGGTATATATTCAACATCTAACCAGTCACCAAAACTTTCACTTTGATTGCCATCTTCTCGTTGGATTCGTGTATTTAGGTCCACTGAAATATTCTTGCCCCCTACATAACTTTTATCGTTCTCAATAATTACGGGTCCGGCAATACCAACCTGCTGATTAGCAATCATATCTTCTACAAATCCTCTGAATTGCCCTGCATCAAAGATGATATCGGAATTCATGAGACCAATTATTTCAGTTCCTATAGTTAGCGCATGTTTTATACCTAGATTATTGCCGCCGGCATATCCAAGATTTTCAGGTGAATAAATTACCTTGGCATCACCTTCAAGAGATTTCAAAGCCTGGACCTCTGCCTGGGAGGATCCATTGTCCACGACCACAAGATGTGTTTCAACACCCGGGATCTTTGCGTTTAAAAGGCTCTCGATCAGAGTCAGCACCTCCGTAGTATTATTCCAACTTAGCAAGATCAGAGCAATGGATGTCATCAAATAAAGATATCAATTCACACTGAAACCCAGGATGGCAATATTCTTGCTGTAGGTTTTGCGAAGCCCTCTATTTTATTGTAACACCATGAGAGCACATGTACTATTGATGATGCTGATTATCAGCACGTTGGGCTATGGCCAAAATCTAACTCCCCTATTTTATAGCTATCAGAGTAAAGGTAACCAGGACATTATTTCACGCACCGAATCCCTTGGACTCAAGGGAGCACACTATATGGAAGTAAGTGCGCCGGCATTGCAGCAAATTGTCAATGGATCTTCTGATTTGCTAAGACTCACCGTACCTGTATCAGAGGAAACAATGCTGACTGTTGATCTTCGACGAAGAGATATATTTGCCCCAGGATTCAAAGTAGTCGTCCGGGATCAACGGGGTGATCGGGTAGACCATTCATTCAATGGTTTGCATTATACGGGATCAATTGCAGGAGAAGATCAATCCCTGGTAGCAATCAGTTTCTTTGAGGACAAACTGGCGGGTGTGATCAGCTATAGGAATCAAAACTATAACATTGAACTTCTGGATAATAAGGTAGGAAATCCTTATATAAGTTATCGATCCCAGGATCTGAATGATCAACCCTCCTTTGAGTGTCACACCGAGGAGAGTACCGGGGAGGAAGAGGCAGGTCCTACCTACCAAAATACCAGTCGATCAGCGGCAGGCACCATCGATGTATATATTGAGTGCGACTATCAAATGTATCAGCACAAAGGAAGTGTTTCGAATACAAGTAGCTATGCCACAGGGCTATTCAATGTAGTAGCAGGCATTTTCGCGGATGCAGGAGGCTCAGGAAATGGTCCCACACTTCAGATATCAGAAATGATTGTTTGGACAACTCCCGACCCCTACGGTGCGACGGTCTCCGGCAATTCGTCCTCAGCCGTGCTGAACAATTTTAAATGTGAAGCCCGTAGCTATAATGGCAGACTGGCACACCTTTTATCCACCTCTTCAAGAAATCTGGGAGGCATTGCTCAGTTGCCTTATTGTTCGAGCACATATACATCAACGATTCATGGTTTCAGTAATATCCATCGGAATTACAATTCCAATCTAAACAATTATTCGTGGTCCGTAAATGTGCTGGCACATGAACTTGGTCACAATATGAGTTCTCCCCACACGCACTCCTGCTCATGGGATGTTAACGGGAATGGCCAATTGGTTCAAATTGATGACTGCGGAAATATCTATCTCGACAATCAAGGCTCTACTCCAGGAAGTTGCTATGAAGAAAATAGTCCCATCATACCTGCTAAAGGCACTGTCATGAGCTACTGTCATCTCAACACAGGAAATGGTATAGATCTATCTGAAGGATTTCATCCCCTGGTTGCTCAAAGAATCATTGACTTTTCAAATTGTGTGGCAAGTGAACACCGTAACTCCTGCGCCGGACCCAATTCAACGCATTTAAGTGTAACCAATCTCACCAATACCTCTTCTAGGTTAAATTGTGCGTTAGTGGACAATATGGAGACATACTATTGGCGATACAAACCAGAGGGTGGCAGCTGGGAGTATACTTCTACCAGCACTAACTATCTGGTGGTTGAAGATCTAATACCTGACACAGAATATGAGTATAAGGTTCTCACATATTGTATTGATGGAAACACTTCCGGATACTCGTGTAGCATGTTTTTTACTTCAGGTGTAAATTGTCCCGAGACTGTTATAGTGAGTGGCGAACCAATTGACGAAGGGACTTATCAGGCCAGTAATCAGGTTCTGGTAGAAGGCATGGTAGAGTCCGGCACAGAAATCACCATCCAGTGTAACAACGAAATCGAAATAATGAGTGAATTTCAGGTGGAAATAAATGCAATTTTCACGGCCATGATTTCAGATGGTTGCAATTAGAGTACAGGGCAGGAACTCTTCTCTATCCATCCCGTCCTTTTGTTTTCATTCGATCATTTAAGCTTACTCTGAAATAGGTCATATGACACTAGACAGGTACTTTAATCCATTAGGAATTTCTTTTCTTGCATAAAAAGAGAAAAGTAATCAGATTTCCTCGAGTACCGATCATTATTGTCAACTGGAATGGGTTGAGCGACACTTTGGAATGTATGGAAAGTGTCCTGTCCCTTAATTATCCTGCCTTTGATGTACACCTTGTGGATAATAACTCTTCCAACGAAGAAGGTACTCATCTTAAAAACACATTCCAGGATCATTCTAATGTCTATGTTCATCTTAATGATTCTAACCTTGGTTTTTCTCGAGCCAACATACAGATAGTCGATCAACTTCTTGCTTCTGAGTTTGAATTCATTGCCTTACTGAACAACGACACCATCATAGATCCAAATTGGCTGCAGGAACTGGTGAAGGAAGCGGAGCAAAACAGTTCTGATATTGTGTCAAGTAAGTTAATTAACTACTATGATCGCAGTATCATGGACAACGCGGGACATCAGATGCTGACGACAGGAGAAATTGTACCCATCGGACACAGATCATCAGTTGACCGATTTGATAATCGGTTTGAAAATTTCGGCAGTTGTGCGGCCGCAACACTTTATCGCACAAGCATGATCAAAGCAATTGGGTTCTTTGATGAATACTTTACAACGGGTTATGAAGATGCGGAGTATGGTATGCGTGCCAATATCTTGGGATATCGATGCACATACAATCCCAAAGCCACAGCTTATCACAAAATTGGTCGATCCATCAGCAAAGTCTATGATGCAGGGT
>JAUILM010000182.1 GCA_030432855.1 Bacteroidia bacterium | reverse complement strand
CCACATGATCTTGACCTTGCTGAGATCCTGACTGCTCAGCAAATCAAGGTCAGGAAACCAACCATTCTCTGCGGTCAGATCGTAGGTTCTTACGGTTGCTCCGGTCAGTGCTGCTGCTGCCTGGTAGGTTGGATATCCGGGATCAGGCACCAGGACTTCGTCACCTGTCTCCAGGTAAGTCATAGAAATGTGCATGATTCCCTCCTTTGAACCTATGAGAGGAAGCACTTCTGTTTCGGGATCAATCGATACACCAAAATGGCGGTCATACCAATGAGCAAAGGCATTGCGAAGTGCGGGGATGCCAGCGTAGGATTGATATCCATGACTATCTCTCAATCGGCTCACATCCAAAAGCTCATCCAATACCGGCTCCGGTGGCATCTGATCCGGACTACCTATTCCGAGATTTATAATATCTACGCCCTGTGCACGTAGCTGAGCGATTTCTCGTAATTTCTTAGAGAAGTAGTACTCCTTCACTTCTCCGAGTCTGCTGGCTGTCTTAATCTTCATAGTGCTTGCCGGATTTGTATTTCCCCAGAAGCTTAAGTCCAAGGGTTGTCTTAGAGAGCGCATGGCTCAGGTCACCAAATGAATGAGGATCTTCAATGATAAAATCCACAAAAAACAAATATTGCCAGGGACGCCCCGGAATGGGTGTCGACTGGATTTTTGTCAGGTTTGCATTAAAATCACTCAAGGTCTTTAATGCCTTATAGAGACTTCCGATTTCGTGACTCACCGCAAATGAAATCGACACTTTGTCGAAATCGTCCTTGTGAGGGACATTCATAAAATGGTCTAAAATGATAAATCGGGTGTAATTCAGTTTATTAGTTTCAATACTCTCTTCGAGCACATTAAGCTGATACATTTCTCCTGCCAGATCCGAGGCTATGGCACCTACATTCTTCAACTCATTGTCGTGAATGATTCGTGCGCTCTCTGCTGTATCGGGTGTCTCCACAAGTTTGATATGGGGATAGCTCTTGAAGAAATCCTTACACTGCGCAATGGCCATATGATGGGAGTGCACTTCCTCCAAATCTTTCAGGCCTACGCCAGGTAGTACCAACAAGTTTTGCTTTATCCGCAGGTATACTTCACCACTTATTTGTAGATCAGACTTGTTGATTAGATTATAGTTGTACAGTAATCCCCCGGCAATAGAATTCTCAATGGCCATGATGCCGGCATCGGCACCTGCATTGTCTTCGACGGTTTGTACCACTTGCTCAAAAGTATCGCGAGGTACTACTTCTATTTCTTCGTTGAAGTAGAGTCTGGCCGCAATTTCATGAAATGCACCTGGATATCCCTGTATTGCAATCTTTTTCATCTTGATATTCCATAAACTAAAAATGGGTCCCTGAAGGGACCCATTTTTATATATCGTTTATAGCAAGCCGGACCCCTTCCTTATGGTTGACCATAAAAGAAAAAGTAAAAAAAACGGCTGCTGTTAAAAGTTCTCATTTTACAAAATCTGGTCAAAAGTAGGTAATAGTTGTATTTGATGCAAAGAAAATCAAAAAAAATTATGGATTTAAAAATGACCTTCTTCTGGAGATCTATTTTCACTTGACGACCTACCCTTCATTAACGAGTGACAACCATTTCCGAAACTGCCTTACCTTCCAATGAAGATTCCCCCATCAAATATTCATCCACCGCTCTTGCAGATTCTCTGCCCTCCATGATGGCCCAAACCACCAGGCTTTGACCTCGTCTCATATCGCCCGCTACGAATACAGATGGAACACTTGTTTGATAATTCTCAGCTTTCACATTCCCTCTTTCATCATATTCTACACCGAGTTTATCCAGCATACCAGCGTGCTGAGGGTGAATAAAGCCAATTGCCAGCAAAGCCAGTTGGCAAGGAATCTCTCGTTCGGTACCTTCTATCTCCTGAAAACTGAATCGTCCCGTCATAGGGTCCTTTTTCCACTCAATCTCAACAATCTTCAGCGATTGTACCTGTCCCTCGTCATCACCCACAAATTCTTTGGTAAGAATCGACCAATGTCGATCCCCACCTTCCTCATGCGATGACGAGGTACGAAGCATCATAGGCCAATTAGGCCAGGGAGTATTGGGTGCACGATCATCGGGTGGTTTACTAAGCAGTTCCAATTGTGTGATAGAAGCTGCTCGGTGTCTGTTGCTAGTACCTACGCAATCAGATCCAGTGTCCCCTCCTCCGATTACTACAACATGTTTATCGGTGGCCATGATGGCTTCTTTAGGATCTATTTCATCTCCTGCTACCCGCTTATTATTCTGCTCTAAGAATTCCATTGCGTAGTAGACCCCCTTGAGGTCCCTGCCCGGAATATCCAGGTTTCTGGGTACTGTAGATCCACCTGCCAGCACCACCGCGTCGAAGTCTTCTTTCAGCGAGTCTACCGATATATTCCCGCCGACATTGGCATTCACTTCAAATCGAATACCCTCAGCTTCCATCACCTCCAACCTTCGGTCTACTATACGCTTTTCTAATTTAAAATCAGGAATTCCATATCGAAGTAATCCTCCGATTCGGGTATTCCTCTCATATACTGTGACACTATGTCCTGCTTTATTTAGCTGAGCTGCAGCCGCCAGTCCGGCCGGACCCGATCCCACCACGGCGACTTTTTTACCCGTCCTGCTTGATGGAGGATTCGGTCTGATAAGGCCTTGTTCATAGGCTGTCTCAGCAATTGTCTTCTCGATGTGCTCTATTGCCACAGCTGGCTGGTTGATCCCCAGTACACAAGCTGTTTCACAAGGAGCCGGACAGATTCTCCCGGTAAACTCCGGAAAGTTATTCGTGGAACTAAGTATCTCATATGCCTCAGCCCAATCCTCGCGATAGACAGCATCATTAAATTCAGGAATGATGTTGCCTAGTGGACAGCCATTATGACAAAAAGGAATGCCACAATCCATACATCTCGCTGCCTGTCCCACCGTTTTTTCTGTCGGAAAAGGCTTGTAAATCTCCTTGTAATCATTAATACGTTCTTCAGGAGATCTTGCCTCCGGCAATTCTCTGGTCAGTTTCAGAAAACCTTTAGGATCTGCCATCTATATACTCTCTTTTTTCGTGAAATTCTATTTTAACTTGCAATGACCTTAGAGGCTTCTCTTTCCTTCATTTTAAGTAATACTGCCTTATAGTCTTTAGGCATCACCTTAATGAAATGTGATTGCTCTGTTTTCCAATCGGTCAATAGCTTTAACGCCAATTTACTTGATGTGTAACGGAAATGATTTCTTATCAGCTTTCGCACCAGCTCCAGATCATCTTCAAGAAGAGGATCCAGCTCTACCATTTCCATGTTGCAGGACTCACCAAATGTACTTTCAGGATCGTAGATGTACGCCATACCACCACTCATACCTGCAGCAAAGTTTTTGCCCCACTTGCCAATATTGACAACCACTCCACCGGTCATGTACTCACATCCATGATCACCTACTCCTTCGACGACGGTATGTGCCCCCGAGTTTCGAACGGCAAATCGTTCCCCTGCCATTCCATGTATATAGGCTTCTCCGGCGGTAGCACCGTACAATGCTACGTTTCCAATGATAATATTTTCCTCAGGAGGGTAGGTTGCATCCCTGTCAGGTGTAACGATGAGTCTACCTCCGGAAAGACCTTTGCCAAAGTAATCATTGGACTCACCTTCCAGCGTAAATTGAATACCCGGTGCACCAAAGGCTCCGAAGCTTTGACCTGCAGATCCTCTAAATCTGAAGTCAATCGTACCATCCGGAAGTCCATCCCCCTTATATCGTTTCGATATTTCATTTGACAGCATGGTTCCCACGGCGCGATCCGTATTCTTGATTGCGAATACACCTGAGATAGGATTGGCACCATTTAAGGTCAAACCAGCATGCTGGATTAATTTTCGATCTAGAACATCATCTATACCATGGTCCTGGTCTATTCGGCAATACAGCCCCACTGAGCTATCTACTGGTTCTTTGTACAGAATAGGACTCAGGTCAAGATTACGGTATTTCCAGTGCTCTACATCTTTCTTCATTTTGAGCATTTCTACCTGCCCCACCATTTCATCCACCTTGCGGAATCCCAGCTCGGCCATGATCTCTCTCAACTCCTGTGCAAGGAAGGTAAAGAAGTTGACCACATGTTGAGGATCTCCGGCAAATCGTTTGCGAAGCTCAGGATCTTGCGTAGCGATACCCACAGGACATGTGTTGAGATGACACTTTCGCATCATGATACAACCTTCCACAACAAGAGCTGCGGTAGCAACACCCCACTCCTCTGCTCCCAAGAGAGTAGCAATGGCCAGGTCACGACCGGTACGCATTTGACCATCAGTCTGTAAGACCACCCGGTCTCTAAGTTTATTCCTAACTAATGTCTGCTGCGTTTCTGCTAAACCTAACTCCCAGGGCAAGCCTGCATGTTTGATGGAAGTAATGGGAGATGCCCCAGTACCACCGTCATGTCCGGAAATCAATATGGCATCCGCGTGTGCTTTAGCAACACCAGAGGCGATGATTCCCACTCCTGCTTTGGATACTAGTTTTACATTGACACGAGCACTTCTATTTGCATTCTTTAGATCAAAAATCAACTGTGCAAGATCTTCAATCGAGTAGATGTCGTGATGAGGAGGAGGTGAAATCAGACCTACACCAGGTGTACTATGACGTACCCTGGCAATCCAGTCATCCACTTTATGGCCAGGAAGTTGTCCACCTTCACCCGGCTTGGCACCCTGAGCCATCTTTATCTGTAACTCATCTGCATTGGTCAGATAATAGCTTGTCACACCAAATCGACCCGATGCAACCTGCTTGGTGGCTGATCGCTCCAGATCTCCATTGGGCTTGGGGAAAAAACGGATTTCGTCCTCTCCTCCTTCTCCACTATTACTCTTACCCCCTATTCGATTCATGGCGATGGCCAGCGTGGTATGTGCTTCATGGCTAATCGATCCAAACGACATGGCCCCGGTAGCAAAACGCTTTAAAATATCTTCGACTGGTTCTACTTCTTCGAGCGTAATTGGCTGTCCCTTTCGGAAATCCAGCAGCCCTCGCAGGGTAAGTGCAGTCTCGGACTGATCGTTGATCAGTTTTGAATATTTCTTGAAAATTTGATAATCTCCCTTTCGAGTAGAGTATTGTAAGAGATGTATCGTCTGTGGATTGAAAAGGTGGGCTTCACCTCTCTGCTTCCATTGGTATACACCTCCAACTTCCAGAGATGCCTTAGGATGTATTTTCTCCGGATATGCTTGTTTTTGACGTTGAAGAACCTCAATGGCCAAATCATCAAAACTCAGGCCTTCGATTCGTGAAATACTCCCTTTGAAACATTTATCAACCACATCGTTTCTGAGTCCCAGGATTTCAAAAATCTGAGCTCCCTGATACGACCGCAATGTTGATATGCCAATTTTTGACATGATTTTCAAAAGCCCCTTTCCAATTGCCTTAACGTATATCTTGATTGCATCATCCTGAGAAAGGGTATCTCCGAAGGCTCCTTTGTGCTTGAGGTCAACAATGGTTGCAAAGGATAGATAGGGATTGATAGCATCTGCACCGTATCCCAATAGGGTGGCAAAATGATGCGTCTCCCGTACATCACCTGCTTCAATGACCAGTGATGTCTTGATGCGAAGCCCCACTTTGATGAGATGATGATGTATGGCACCCACTGCCATTAAAGAAGGAATGGGAGCATGATACGCATCTGCCTGTCGATCACTGAGAATCAGGATATTTCTTCCATTCTGTACCAAATCCTCTGCCACCGCACAAATGTGATCCAGGGCCGCCTGTAAGCGACCTGATTGGCCATCTGCAGCAAAGATTATATCAATAAGTCCGGATTGGAAATCCGGATGATTTATATGCTTTAGTTTTCCAAGATCCTCATTAGAAATCACGGGTTGGTCGAGATGAATAAACTTAGCTATCTCTTCCGTTGGATTGAGGATATTGGCAGATCCGCCCAGATTTACAAAAAGTGACATCACACTCCGCTCGCGTATTGGGTCGATCGGGGGATTAGTCACTTGCGCAAACAACTGCTTGAAATAGTTAGACAAATGTTGCGAAAAGTGTGACAGAACCGCCAGAGGTGTATCAGTTCCCATGGACCCTATGGGATCTTTTTTCTCACGGATCATTGGCCCTATGATCACGTTAAGATCTTCCTTGGTGTAACCAAATAGACGTTGTTGCCTTATTAAGCTAGATTCGTCCAGACCCACATTGGTGCTGATAGAAGGCGTCAATCCGCTTAAGTCAATTCTATGTTTGTCCAGCCAATCCTTATAAGGAGAATTGTTACAAATCACTTGCTTCAGTTCCGCATCTCCCACCACTTCTTTGCGATCCATGTCAGCAATCAGCATCTTGCCTGGCTGGAGACGACCTTTGTACCGAATCGTTGCCGGATCGACCGGTAATACCCCGGCTTCTGAGGCAACAATAAGGGTATTATCTTCTGTGAGCAAGTACCTGGATGGACGGAGTCCATTACGATCCAGCGTAGCTCCGACAAGTATCCCATCCGTAAATACAATGGAAGCAGGACCATCCCAAGGCTCCATCAAATTGCTATGGTACTCGTAGAAAGCCTTTTTGAAATCCTCCATCTTATCATCATGTTCCCATGCTTCCGGGATCATCATCATAAGGGCATGAGGCATAGATCGGCCACTGAGCACAAGAAACTCAAGAATATTATCAAAGGATCCTGAGTCTGAATGATTTATACCAATGATCGGCTTCAGTTTCTCCTGCTCGAGTGGGGTAAAATAATCACTCTTTAGCAGGAATTCCTTTGCCTTCCACCAATTTACATTTCCCTGTATAGTGTTTATCTCCCCATTGTGAGCAACGTAGCGGAAAGGCTGAGCCAGTTTCCACTTAGGAACCGTGTTAGTAGAGAAACGAGAATGAATTAATGCTATGGCAGATTTGCAGGTTTCATTCGACAGATCCGGGTAATAGGTTCGTAACTGTCCGGTAGTAAGCTGCCCCTTATATACTATTGTCTTATACGAGAACGAACACAGATAGAAGTGATCTTCTGTCTGTGGAAATGTTTTATGAATATTATGTGTGGCAAATTTTCTGAGCACATGTAATCTGCGCTCGAGAGCCTTTCGGTCCAGATCCTCTTTGGGTCGAACAAAAACCTGCTCAATTCGTGGCTCAACAGCCACTGCCGAAGCACCTAAATCCTCATTATCTGTAGGTACTTTCCGATATCCCAACAGTTCGAAGCCCTGCTCATCAATGTAATCGTTAAATAGGATACGACATTGAGTCATCAGATTCTTATCCCTGGGAAAGAACACCATTCCCACGCCATATGAACCGAACTCTGGAAGCTCAAATCCTAATTCCCGGCACTTTTTTGCAAAGAACTCGTGTGGCACCTGAATCAAGATACCCGCTCCATCTCCAGTATTGGGTTCACAGCCACAAGCTCCCCTATGCTCCATATTATGCAACATGGTGAGTGCATTATCAATCAACGTATGGCTTTTCACACCATTTAGATTGGCAATCAACCCCGCCCCGCAAGAGTCCTTCTCCATCTCAGGTACGTATAGACCCTGCTCTTTTCCAGAATTTAACGTCATTACGAAATTTTTAAGCGAACAACAAATTTAGTAAAAAGTCACATAATTGAACGTGCGTAGTGTAGCAATACTCTAATCATCGAGGCATTCTCTTACATATATCTAAAAAACATATATGTAAACTACAGAGGATATACCTGGCTGAATGTACAATGATTTTATCGGTGTCGTTCTCGCAGCAGCCCAATTACTTCTTCAAGGGGTATTTTCTTATACTCTAGTAACACCATTAGGTGGTAGATTAGATCCGCAGCTTCCCCCAGAAAGAGGTCCTTTTTGTCATTTTTGGCTTCAATAACCAGCTCCACAGCCTCCTCTCCCACTTTTTGAGCAATTTTATCAATTCCCTTTCGGAATAGACTCGTGGTATAGCTTTGATCACTAGGATTTTGATGACGATCTGCAATTACATCACCCAGTTGCGCCAGAAAACCCAATCCAGAATTCTCGTTTCCAAAGCAACTTGTATCTCCTGTATGACAGGTCGGTCCTTCCGGATTTGCCAGCACCAGTAGTGCATCACGATCACAATCTGCCTTGACCGATACCAGATACAAATAGTTTTCTGATGTCTCCCCTTTAGTCCATAACCTCTTCTTTGATCGACTAAAGAAGGTCACTTTACCTGAATCCAGAGTATACGTCAATGCCTCCTCGTTCATATATCCCAACATAAGGACCATGTTAGAAGTTGCATTCTGCACGATCACCGGCAGTAATCCTCCCACCTTATCAAAGTCCAGAACAGATATATTTTCTTTCGTGATTTCCATATTACCTTACTACAATTCCGTGGCTGCGAAGTTTAGCTTTTAATTCGGGTATTCCAATTTCCTGAAAATGAAATATGCTTGCCGCCAAACCTGCATCTGCCTTTCCAGACTCAAATACTTCCACGAAATGCTCGATCGACCCCGCCCCACCACTGGCAATGATGGGAATTTCCAAATCATCGGACAATTGACGCAACGCTTCGATCGCAAATCCACTCTTGGTTCCATCGTGATTCATGGAAGTGAATAAGATCTCACCAGCACCTCGTTCCTGAAGTTCCCGAGCCCAGGAAAACAATTCCTTTTCAGTGGGGATCGACCCACCTGCTACATGGACGATCCACTTCCCATCTACCTCTCTGGCGTCAATGGCTGCCACTATACATTGACTTCCAAAGCGAAGTGACAACTCATTGATTAATTCGGGATTCTTCACTGCAGAAGAATTCACTGAAACTTTATCCGCCCCACTATCTAATAGAGCATCCACATCTGCCACACTGGAGATGCCTCCTCCAATCGTGAAGGGAATGTTCAGGTGATGGGCTACTTTGTTGGCCAGGTTGGCCAGTGTTTTACGCTTTTCCTTCGTCGCTGTGATATCCAGGAACACCAATTCATCGGCTCCCTGATCACTGTATAGCTTACCCAACTCGACCGGATCTCCGGCATCGCGGAGCTGCTCGAAGTTGATCCCCTTGACGGTCCGATTGTCTTTTACATCCAAACAGGGTATGATTCGTTTAGCCAGCATAGTTAAAGTCTTTTAGGTCAGCGAGGGAAATGTTCTTTTCATAGATGGCTTTGCC
>JAUILM010000968.1 GCA_030432855.1 Bacteroidia bacterium | reverse complement strand
TATGATTATGGTCCAAAGAGATTAGTAATATCGTACCTGGATGATCAGCAAAAATTGATCAGAAAAGACATTAAGACATACTTAGATGATGATCGCAAACTTCTCCTGGCTGAGGAAACCTACGACCCGGATCATCTGATCAATCGATATGCATATGAATACGAAGAGGATCTGCAATTAAGATATAAGGTCCGAAATCCACAGAAGAAATCTACTGTTTTCTGGGAATATTCAAGGCCCCATAAAAATGCTGAACTCATTGAAAAGAAAAGTCTGGAAGATGGGGATACCGTGATTTTGGAAACACAATATTCTGAAGTACATAGAGATAGTCTTGGATCGACCAAAATGATGGAGGAAAAAATAATGGATGGCGAAAAAACTGTAAGCTCAAAGAAGTTCTCCTACAGCAAGAATACGGATAACGTTGTTCTAGAAATCCAGCATGAAGAAAAGTTCAAAAAGTATGTCGGCATTTCCAGCATAGATGAGGATGGAAAAATAGAATATATCAGATGGTCCGGCACACCTTTTACGTATCAGATGTTTGAATACCTGGACAACCACTTACCCTATCGCATTTATTTTACTGACGATAGCGGAAACGAAGTCTTTCATGAGCATGCTCTCAATATATTCTACTTGTACTATCAGTAGATTGTCTTCTAGTATCTTCGTTGAGTTGCTACGAAAATAGTTGCTCCCATTTATTTTCAAAATCCAAACCGCACATACTTGATGGTTTTTCCGGCCTCCAGATGCATCTTTTCATAGTAGGTTTTTATCTCCAGTTCGGGGATGGGTAGTGGCTTTGAATAAATATCAGCATCCGCATACTGCATTTCGATGTTCAGTTCTTCCAGCGTTTCCAGGGTGTATTCATAAAGTTCTGGTGAATCTGTCTTCAGATGCACCACGCCTTCTGATTTGAGCAATTTCTTGTACTTCTCCAGGAAAAGAGGCGAAGTCAACCTACGATTCGCTTTACTCTTACGTAAAAAAGGATCAGGAAATGTAATCCAGATCTGGTCTATTTCATTTTCCGCAAAGAATAAATCTAACTGTTCTATACGGGTACGAAGAAAGGCCGCATTCAAAATCCCTTCATCCATGGCCTTGCGAGCACCTTTCCAGATGCGGTTGCCCTTCACGTCCACGCCCATGAAGAAGTGACCTGGATATGACCTTGCCATATCGACTGTATACTCCCCTCCTCCGCAGGCCAGCTCGAGGATGAGCGGTCCGGTTCCCTTGAAGTGATCCGATCGCCATCGGCCTTTTCTGTCTACCACTTTTCCATCGACCCATTGCAATTTGGGATCCCTGGGATAATAGTTTTGATACACATTAGAGAAGGTCAGCAGTTGTGCAAACTTTTCTAATTTGTTTCGACGACTCATGTGTACTAATTTCGCTGGCCACAAATTTAGAATTCTGACGTTTTAACTAGAGTCAAAAAACAGATAAGCATGCATCGAATTTCCGGACGCACCCTCTTCTTAGCCACGCTCTGTATATTTTTCCTACAGACGATCGAGGCACAAAATCTATCCTATGGGTTCAAAGCAGGGCTAAACTCCAACAAATTCAGTGGTCCGACAACGAATGAAACCTATGAGTCTAACATTGGTTTTCACATCGGAGTCATCTTCAAGTATGAGATCACAGACCTCTTTGGCGTGAAGGGTGAGTTTATGTATTCTCAAAAGGGAAGTGACTACATCTACAAT
>JAUILM010000181.1 GCA_030432855.1 Bacteroidia bacterium | reverse complement strand
AATATGAACCACAACCATTTTTACTATTTCAGAATCCACCTTCGAGGCTCTATAACTTGAGCCTTGCTTATCAGAAGCGTATAAATAATGGATGGAAATATGAAATAGAAGGTGGCCTTTCGCCCATATCGATTCAAGATCATTTAAAGGACTATGGTTTCTTCGCCAGGTTTGGTGTGGGAAAGTATTTATGGATGTCTAAAAATGGTAAGGTCCGATTTTCTGCTGATCTAGCATCCAGGGTGTACTATCATCATACAAATTATTTTAGAGATGGAAGTGCAAATGTGGGGGCCAGCTTAAGGACACTATATGGCGTGGATCTTAGACTTTTCAATCACTTGGAAGTTGATATCTCAAATCGATTATATCTGGATGTGAATGCTAGTTTTCTGGGTGCTTCCTTATCAAGATCGATTTATGATTTGGGTAATATATCATCATCACCTGCTTTTAGGTTGGAGAATACTGAGTTTAAGGCTATAGATGGAAATAACCTTATTAGGATTGGGTTGGGATACCGATTCTGATTCGACTGCATGTGTAGGTGTTATTGATAGATATCTTTTTAGTTAGCGCTGTCCCTTTGATATATTTCAGATAGTTCACGTCTGGTATTTTCGGCGAATGGACTGCACTTCACATCCTGGAAGGTGTCACACTCTTCCCCTATTATTCTATTGTTAAAATCCAATGCTATGAAATATATGCAATTATTGTTTTCTTTTTTATCTGTCCTTTTCTGTACAATATCAAATGCTCAGGAATCGAGTGTGAAGCTGTATACTAATTTTCATTTATTTAAATCTAATCCCATGCCTACTGGATTAGGAGATTACTATGATGAATTAACATCTAATCAATTAAGTCTTGCTTTTCGGAAAATTTCACAAAGGGATTGGGTGCACGAACTAGAAGGGGCGTACCTATCAACCGATCTTGGATTTGCGAAGAGTAAGGGGTATAATCTTAGGTATTCCCTAGGTAGGTATCTATGGAAATCTAAAAATGAGAGAATTCGCATACTGTTGTCAGGTGCATCCAGAGTATTCTACAATAGGTTAAGTTTGGAATCTGAAAAGGAAAATCTGAGTACAATTCGTAGAGATATTGGCCTGAATCTCAGCTTCTTTACCCACCTGGAAATCGACCTGTCAAAGAAGTTCTATCTGGATATAAATGGAAGTTTTCTTGGCGTCACAGTTTCTGACAATTCCTGGAAACAAGGCCCACTACAAGGACCACTTAATACCTATAATGGAAGTTCAATTCTTACTGGAATGAATGACCGCCTGCTTAGAGTCGGAGTAGGATTTCGATTTTGATATTCTTTGAGATCGTTATTACCACAGGTCAGGGGTCTTCTTCACATAGGTACTAGATTGGGAAGTTTTTTCACCATACTCTGATGACCTTTTGCATGTCCTTCCTATCAAAGGATGTAAGGAGCATTTTACAATGACAGTTGCACTAATTATCTTGGGTATCTGTCAAAACTAGAAAGATGGCCCTTAGGTTACTTAAAAAAGATCCCTGCAAGGCGCAATATCCCGATGATACGGCACTGATACAGGGCATTATGAAGAACGAAAGCAAGGCACTAAACTGTTTGTACATGCAAAGTTTTGGAAAGATCCGACAATTTATCACGCAGAATAATGGCAGTGAGCAGGATGCGGAAGATGTCTTTCAGGATGCTGTACTGGCTGTTTGGAATAACATCAAAAACGGGAAGTACGAGAAGCAATCGAACGTAAAGCTGAGCACCTATGTGTTTCAAATCAGCAAATACCGCTGGTTTGAGCAGCTGAAGAGTGCAAAAAACAAGTATAACACACGCCTGAGCCCGGATTACGATGTTGTCGATGAGCAGGATCTGGAAAAGGTAAGTGAAGAAGCGGAACGTCTGAATTATCTGACTAGTCTCTTTGGTAAACTGGGAGACAAGTGTCAGACCATTCTAAAGATGTACTACCACGAAAAGATGAAGATGGAGGAGATTGCCAACAAATTAGATTATACCGCCAAAACGGCCAAGAATGAAAAGTATCGCTGTATGCAGCGATTAAAAGCTCTGCATAGAGCATAAAGAGAATTATCATGGAAATGACAGAAGCATTAATGGACCAAATGGATGCCTACCTGGAAGGTACAATGACCGCTACAGAAAGGCAATCCTTTGAAAAAGAATTAGAGAATAACGCTGAGCTGGCAGAGATGCTGGACGCCCATCGATCTACTGTACTCTCCATAGAATCTGTGGGAGTAAAAGCGGATCTACAACAGATCATGGCTCAGAACCGTGCCGTCAAACCGACTAAGGTGCGATCCTTTAATCGAACAGTTTTATCCATAGCAGCATCTCTCCTTGTACTAGTCGGCGCTTTCTTTATATTGAAGCCAGGCACGGGCTCGTCAGCGCAGAAGTTGTACCAGGCATATTACCAGACAGACCCAGGACTTCCCACCTTAATGGGAAGTACGGATAACGCCCTATTTGACGATGCTATGGTCGATTTTAAGTCGGGAGACTATGAGTCGGCACTGGAGAAATTCAATGACCTTGCATCCCGGGATGCCACCAACGATACCCTGATGTTTTATCAAGGTGTTTGCTCTCTGGAGATGGGAGATACAGAGATGGCACTCACTTTCCTGTCTCAGATCGATCTAGCCGAAAGTACCTGGGCGGAAAAAGCAGAATGGACTCAGGCAATGATTTATCTGGCGAATGAAGATGTTTCCGGGGCGCAACCTCTGCTGGAAAAAATCGCAAATACCCCCAGTCATCGATACCATGATCAGGCGGTCGAGGTGTTGGATCAACTGTCAGAGTAAGTTCCATTCTCAATACTTACTCAGAGTCATACTCGCCCTTGCCGAGCTTGTAAAAAATTTAAAACGGATCGTTTCGTACGGTCTGTTTTTTTTGCGTTCTGGTGTAATGAGTTGACATACAGCTGATTGAAAAATTTTCATAAAATATTTTGGAGTTCTTGATGACCTTTTTCGTGGGCTGCCTATAGAGAGGTGTAATTCAAATTCACAACTCATTAAAAAAACTTAATCATGAAAAACTCAATCAACATTATCATCAGACACACTTCTCGATCTAAAGCTGGTATGACTGAAGATTTCGCCAGTAAGAAGTATCAGACACTTTCACTAGGTAGATCTGCATCATGTGACATTAGCTTTGATCCGGATGCAGATAGCATGGTCAGCCGACATCACGCCGATGTGCAGGCACTCAATGATGGAACTAACCGATACAAAATCATCGACAATGACAGCTTGAATGGTGTCTTTGTCAATGGGCAAAAGATCAAGGGAATGGCCGTACTGGTACCCTGTGATCGTATCCAGTTAGGTAAAGGAGGTCCGGAGTTTACCTTTGATCTCTCTCCCAGACCTGATAATTTACTGGGAAAAACCCGAGTAATGTCAGCGCCTACTCGTGCGACAAGGGTTCAGGCCACCACCGCTTCAGAAAGAAAACCTGCAAGCACTACAAAGGCAACATCAAACAATCTTGTAAATGTGGTCACCGCTATCTGTCTGACAATTATTGCTTTTGCCGGGATTTCCTGGAAAGTGATGGACGGTCAAAGTTCAGATGAAAGAACTCCTGTCCCGCCCAGGACCGATACATTAACCAGAATACCAACTCCGACACCGAAGGGACCTGCTACTATGAATGCAGCAGAAGTTGCATCGGCTTATCAGGATGCTGTAGTGTATATCAGCAATAGCTGGAAGCTGGAAGACAGCGAAGGAAAACAAATGTATCATCGGTATATAGAGATTGAAATAGAAGGTGTGCTTTACGCTTACCCTTGCTATGTTCAAAATAGAAATGGATCGTACGAGCCCTATCTGGAGGCCTTCAAATATTCCAGCAGCTCAGCCGCCATCACCGGTGCAGGTAGTGGATCTGGATTCGTAGTTTCTGAAGACGGTTTTATCATGACCAACAAGCATGTATCTGCGCCATGGAGTTATCCATATCAGTTCTCAAAAGAGGCTTTCCCAGGAATTGCAGTGGATGTTTACGGTGATCCCGTGATTACAGCTTATGAGACGTTTCAAGAAGTGGCACAGGCAGAAGTTGGACAGTGGATACCTGCGGAAGCTTATGTCGGCAGTCTACCTGATCACAAGGCTTTTGAAGGAAGGATGGTCTACCAGGATGTGGTTTTTGCCAATCGCACCGGTCGACATACTGCACGAACTGCCCGCATATCTGACAAGCATGACGTAGCCCTGCTGAAAACGGATGTGGCAACATCCCTAAAGACCGTAGAAATGCATGACAATTATAATGATGTGGTGAACGGCTCGGAAGTGACTATCCTGGGGTATCCTTCACTGACACCGCAAAGAGAGAAGATTGAAACGGGTTTTGGACCTGCCACTACCTCAAAGGTACGCGTTGTTCCTAATCCAACGATTAACCGTGGCATTATCACAGCTCTGCATAAAGGATCTACCAACTTTAGCCTGGAAAACTTTAGCAGGACGTATATCGGTGACGCGTATCAACTAAGCATAAACTCGGCCGGTAGTGGAAATAGTGGCGGTCCAATGTTTGACGAATTTGGTAGAGTGGTTGGAATCTATTTTGCTGGAAAGACAGATTATTCGGACACCGTTTCTTTTGCTATCCCCATCAAGTATGCAATGGAACTTATGGGTCTCTAAGACAAGAAATAGACATCGCGTTTTCATAAAGTCACTGGATGCAGGTCCAGTGGCTTTTTTTATTTCGTCAAAGTGACGACTCATTTCATATGAGGAATCTTTGGTCGGCTTGGATTAAAGAATTTGATTGATTACCTCAGATGCCTCCGGCGGCCAACTTTTTGCAGAAAAAGTTGGGCAAAACTGCCTGCTGTCAGCCTTGGTCGGTCACACTATATGCTTTTCCGCTATGCTCTATAAACTCGCGCATCTTACTCCCTTGCAACTGATTCTTAGAGGTTAGTTCTTGCCAGGTTCTTCGCTCTACCACTTACTTTGGCTCATACAGTATAGAGCATGGCCGCTTCAAAACATATGTGTGACGCTCGCCCAATCCTGAAGGCAGGAATCTAACCCTATAAAAACCGCCAAGATTTTATAAAGCGCTATCCCTAATTCCTTAGGCCCACGGAATTGGCTAAAGAGATGGTTTGTTTAGTTTATTCCATTGAAATACAGTTGCTTATAAGCAGTACTATTTTTCTCAAAGAAAAATTGAATGAAGTGATGACCTTTTTGATGACTGACCTATAGACAGGTGTAATCAGACATTAAAAACTTAAAAAACATAATCATGAAAAATTCAAATGTAATCAACATCCTGATCAACCATAGCTCCAGATCTAAAGCCGGAATGACGGAAGATTTCTCCAGTAAGAAATATGGTACACTTACCCTGGGTCGCTCCACATCTTGCGATATCGCCTTTGATCCTGATGCGGACAACATGGTAAGCAGACATCACGCTACCATCAAAGCCCTGAATGACGGAACACATCGCTATCAGATTATCGACGAGAACAGTCTGAATGGTGTATTCGTAAATGGACAGCGAATAAAGGGAATGGCTGTCCTTGTCCCCACCGATCGAATTCAGTTGGGCAAAGGTGGACCTGAGTTTACGTTTGATCTGACACCAAGACCTGATAGTCTACTGGGTAAAACAAGAGTGATGGCGGCTCCTGTAAAAGCGACACAAATAAAGGAAACTCCTACTGTAGCTACCTCCGCACCTACCAGCCGACCGACCATTAGTACGGCAGCTTTACAAAAAGTAGGAGCCGTTGCAGCCGGTATATTTCTCACGATATTGTTCATGACCAGTATCTCATGGGTAGAAAAACCCGACGAACCCGTGGTGGTAGAACCCAGGGTGACTGATACTCTCCAGAAGGCTCCCAAAGCACCTGTATCCATCGCACCGGCGCCAGCCATGAGTCCGGCAGAAGTTGCGTCAGCTTACCAGGATGCAGTGGTATACATTAGCAATAGCTGGAAGCTAGAAAACTATGAGGGTAAACCTATATACCATAGATACACAGTACTCGAAGTAGACGGAGTAGAATATGTGTACCCATGTTACATCATGAATAATCAAGGAACGTACGAACCTTTTTTGGAGACTACGGACTATGTGGGTGAGTCCAAGATCATAGGAGGCAGTGGCAGCGGATCCGGATTTGTAGTATCTGAGGATGGTTTTATCATGACCAACAAACATGTTTCCTCCCCCTGGAATTATCCTTATGCATTTGATAACAAAGCGTTTCCCGGTCTTGCTGTTGATGCCGAAGGTAACCTGATGGTGACCATGGAAGGAAATTACAAGACTATTGATCAGCAAGAAGTGGGGAGTTGGATACCATCTGAAGCATATTTCGGAAGCTTGGCTGATCACAAGGTTTTTGAAGGCCGCATGGTTTATCAGGATGTTGTATTTGCTAACCGCACAGGCAGGCATACCGCACGTACTGCAAGAACTTCTGACAAGCATGATGTAGCTCTGCTGAAGGTTGATGTTGGTACGTCTTTGAACGTAGTAGAGATGCATGATGACTACAGTGATGTCTCCAATGGATCTGAGGTGACTATTCTGGGATACCCGGCGCTGACTCCCAAGAAGGAAAAAGTAGAAACCGCATACGGACCGGCGACAACATCTAAATTGCGAGTAGTGCCTAATCCAACGATCAATCGTGGTATAATCACCGCACTGCACAAGGGATCTACAAGCTTTGATCTTGAGAGCTTCAGTCGAAACTATATTGGAGATGCCTATCAATTGGATATCAATTCTGCAGGAAGAGGAAACAGTGGAGGACCTATGTTTGACAGCCAGGGTCGGGTGACAGGCATTTACTTCTATGGAATCTCAGACTATAGTGATTCCGTATCCTTCGCGATTCCTATCAAATATGGCATTGAGCTTCTAGGTCTCTAGAGAAACAGCACACCAAGACCCAATCCCAACTCCCTTTTTACCAGCCACCGGTACTTTCGAAGACCGGTGGCTTTTCATTTTATGAAAAAAAATTCTGGGGGTTGATGACCTTTCTCCACATGATCCTATAGAGTAGTGAAACAACTTACAAAGACTCTAAATAAGACATTATGCTTTCCATCAGAAAACGATTCAGAACCATGAGGAAGATCCAGAAAAATACATGGAGTAGTACCCAGGTAACTGACACGGGCTGTCATCGGACTCACAATGAGGATGCTCTGTATTTTCAATCTTTCGGGGAGGGGGCAAATACAAGGTATCTCAGTATCGTAGCTGACGGCATGGGAGGTCATGCAGCCGGAGAAGTGGCTAGTCAATTGGCAGTAGAAACTATTAGTTCTTTTTACTTAAAAGATGAAAGTACTTCGACCGTAGAAAGGTTGGTGACTGGATTTCAAAATGCTAATCATGCGATATGGCAGAAAGCACAAAAAGAAAGTCATTTGACAGGTATGGGGACCACATGCTCCGCTCTGGTCCTACAGGAAGGGAAGGCTTGCTTCGTACATATCGGAGATAGTCGCATCTATCTTTTTCGTGATCAAAAACTGGATCAGTTGACGCGTGATGATACGCTACTCAATGAATTGATCGATCAGCAGCAAAACACCGATAACGTGCCCCGAAATATCCTTAGCAGGGCACTGGGAATCAGTTTTACCCAGAAGTTTCAAAAGTCAGATGCACCGCTAGCCATCAAGGCAAACGATCGATTTCTGCTCTGTAGCGATGGGCTCTATGATAAGGTGACCGATTCGGAACTCCAGGAGCTACTACAAATCCCGTCTATTGCGCTTGCTGCTGAGGCTATGCTATCGCTCGCCAAGGAGCGAGGAGGAGAAGACAATATTTCAATCATCATCAATGAAGTCTTGTAGGCGAAGTAACACCAATTAGCGAAAACGTAAACATCATTAGTCATGAAACCAACAACGATTGCAAATTATAAAGTCCTCGAGAAGATAGGTGAAGGAGGTATGGGTACGGTCTACAAGGCTGAGGATCTCACTTTGGGACGTCTGGTAGCCATCAAAATACTGCACCCTCATCTACTGGCTGACTCTATGGTGATTGATCGATTTAAGTCAGAAGCCCGGACGTTAGCGAATCTAAATCATCCCGCCCTGGCGACATTGTACAACTTCATATCATTTGAAAATACCTATTGTATGGTGATGGAATTTGTGGAGGGAAAGACACTTTCACAGATCTTGAAAGAAGAGGGTTCCATTTCACCTGATCGGGCCATTGATTATTGCGCACAGGTACTGGAAGGTCTACAACATGCACACGCTCAAGGTGTGATTCACCGAGACATCAAGCCTAGCAACATCATCATCAACGAACAAGGGTGTGCCAAAGTGATGGATTTTGGTATCGCAAGAATTATTGGTTCTCAACGCCTTACCCGCACCGGGACAATGATTGGAACTATAGAATACATGTCTCCGGAGCAGATCAAAGGGGAAGAGGGAGATGAAGCAGCTGATATCTATGCAGTAGGTACTGTTCTATATGAATTGATTTGTGGTGCACTTCCTTTTACTGCAGAGTCAGAATTCCTCATTATTCAGGAGAAGATTTCCAAGTCCCCTACAGCCATCCGTCAGATTTCGGCGGGCGTGTCAAGGCACCTATCGCAGGTGATCATGAAGGCGATTTCGACATCTACCACTAAGCGATACCAATCTGTGGACGACTTCAAGCGGGCGCTGGAAGGATCGCAAGCGAAAGGTGATCAGAGCCAGGTTACAGCTACCTCTGCGCGGTCGCTATTTTCAGGAAAGCACCTTTTCTTTTCCTTTGCTGGACTTGCTCTCATTGTCATCGCTTTTTTGATGGTTGATCTTTCGGAAAGTGATGAAGAGGGTATTGCTGATGACGAAGAAGCTCCTACTGAGGTGGTTCAATGGGTGCAAAACACTTCCAGGGAAGACGACACATTTGAACCACAGGAAAGCAGAGTGTTGCCTTCCTTAAGAGGAGTGCAGGTGTCAAGTATGATTGATTCACTATTCAAAGAAGCCGAAGATCTTTTTGAAAACGAAAACTATCTGCAGCCCGCCGACAAAAATGCCAGGGCAATTTGTAAGCGCATCCTGGGGATCAATCCCCGTAATGAGGATGCTCTCAGTCTCCTGAAAAGAATGGCGACAATGTATGAGGAGGAAGGTGATCAGAAGGTCCTCGTAGAGGATAAGCAAGGAGCC
>JAUILM010000180.1 GCA_030432855.1 Bacteroidia bacterium | reverse complement strand
GAAAAGATATTTCGTCTATATTGATCTTAAGTAAGGCATTCTTAATTTTTTTCTGCAATCCCACCTGTTCATGTAATCGGATCACAAGAACAAAAACAATGATAGCTGCAAGTACTACGAGAAGAAGCGCCCAGGTCTCAAAGCGGATCGTCAGGTAAATACCACCAATGGCAGCACCAGCCAGCAAAAGTCGCCAACTACCAATCTGCCGATGCTTTCTACCTAGCGTTTTCACCTCCTTGTCATACTTATTTACAAGGTCCCGATATACTTCAATAATTTGCATATATTTTGATGGAGGATTTCGAGTTTAGCTGAATTTTCAGCCTGCATAATTAATTTATATTCTTAGATGGATATTCATCTTTCGTGATAGATGCCATCGTATCGTGACCCCATGTACGCGCCCCACCGTAATGGTTTTTTTATTCGTATACCGGTACTTATTCTACTCATGCTGGAGCCAATAAATTCATAAATATTATTGAAATGAAAGTATTGACAATGAATGATGTCCAGATATTTGTCGCCATCGATGTCTCCTACCCAGGGTGTTGAGAATATGTTTTTAAATTTGGGAGTCTCCTGGATGACCAGAACCTGCCCATCTCGGAAATTAAATGTCATTAGTTTATTGGACATGCTGTCACTCGAAATCTCTTTGAAGTCGGTAGCGCAATCATAGTCGGTAACGCTTAGCAGGATTTCATCCCAGCCATCACCATTTAGATCGGCAGCAGCACCATTAGAAAAAATAATGCACCCTACACTGTCAGCGTAGGCGATCTCGCCTGTTTCACCGTCCAGGACAATTTCTCTGGATCCGGTATAGGCGGGCCAGGTACCACTATTTATAATAGCGAATACATCTGGGGTTTTATCTCCAGTGAAGTGTCCCACCGTGAGTTGGGTGCTGGATTCAGAATCTTCGAATGTTTGTGACCAGAGTGTCTCCAGATTCTTCCCACTAGTCGCTGTAATCGTGCCGGCATGAGATACCGAGAGAATATCGAGGTACGTATCCTGGTCGAGATCTACAAGTGCTGGAGGGGCAATGTAGCCATGATGCTGTTCACTAAGTAGCCGTTTTGCCCGAGACAGTTCCTGCTGCTTCAAATCATCAAGCGTGGTAAGGTATAGACTACCGGATTGGGTTTCCCCACCTGATCCTATCAGGATATAGTCGGTAGCATCATCTGGCTGTGTAAAGTAGATGGGAGACATGTAGGATTCTGCACCATCAGGCATGGTATCAGCGGCTAAAATGGTCCCTCTTGCACTGCTGATAAGCATCAATACTCCTGGCCATCGATCAGACATGTCATGGGGTGCGGCATCCCAGTTGCCACCATTTATGGCAAGAATGTCTTCGATTCCATCTTCATCCTGGTCGGGTACGATGCTGGAATTGTAGAAGTTATATCGTGCATATTGGAGAATGGGATGGTCTTCATAGCTATATTCATATTTCCAAAGTACCTGCCCGTCGATCCCACTTAATGCCTTTAGCGTACCGGCACGACCTCCGATCAGGACGTCGGGTGTTGCATCACCATTCATGTCAAGGAATCGAGCAGAGCCAACTACCTGAGCATCGGTGGTTTGTGTCCATAGTGTATCTCCAGTAGCCCCATCCAATGCAAGTATTCCTTGCTCACAAAAACCCAGTTCACTGGTACCTGCACCTATGACTATATCCAGGATGTCATCTTGATTAAGGTCTGCCAATCTGGGTGAAGACTGTGACCCAATTTGATAGAATGATTTCGTCCACGTAACTTCGGTTTCCTTTTTTGAGCATGATATGATGATCATCCATAGTGTAAGCATCAACAAACTAACTCTCATTGCATTTCCAACTTTGCACCGAAAACGAAGGTATCAATATTCCATTTTTTGAGTGCTTTCTTCTGCCAATTTGAAGCCGAAAGAAGGATGATCCCAGTTGAATTGATTAAAATTAGCCTGACCAAATGTTAAAATTTAACAAATTTCTGTTACCCAATCGATGTCATTTCGCTCCGATAAGTGTCAGATTGGACATTTAAAAGATTATCCATTACATTTAGTTTGCCAGTAGGAAGGAACTAATCCCCATCCCTTTTCCTGGAATCTCTCCACAGCAAAACCAGAAAAAAAATTAGGTGGTGCAAGCTATCTATTCCTTGTTTTTAGGTAGCCAAAAGTGGCTGACCCTCAAATAATGAGCTGTGTCTCTGCGGGTACGGAACCAAATGAGACATAGCTTTTTTTATGCACTTTTGATCAATCTGCCGGGCGAAATCTACTGTCGTTGCATGGTGAACTTAAGTCCGATAAAAGACAGCTCAATCTCATTGCAACTGCTTTCTGTTACATCAAAAGTGGTGGCGGCAAATTGACTCCCTCCACTCTCCGTCACCCGAACGTTTAACGTATTACCCTCGACGGTGTATGTCTTCTCCGTCAATGCTCCAGCTCCAAAATCTGCGGATAGGAGAGTTTCATTTGGATCTTCAAGTGTACCATCGCTTTTAAATTCTACCTGAGATCCATCGAATTCGAATTGCCAGGTACCTACAATATTAGTCGACAAATTATCACAGTCGTCATCGTCTTTGCTGCATGCAGAGAGTACAGAAATGGCCAATAAAGAGATTAGAAAGAGCTTACAAGTCTTCATGTTGATGATTTTGGTTGATTAACAATATATACACAGGTTTTCAAGAATAGTGCCATTGTGACCCATATGGGGGGTACAACCAGTGGGCGAACTTAGCATCTATGAAAAAACGCTACACGCAGTTTCGACATATCCTGTTTTCGATTATGAGATTAATAGCGGGCAGTCAAGAGGTAGTTGCCTTTACGCTCCCTTAGTCAGCCGTGCCTGCAATGCAGTGGGAGACTCTCCAAATTCCTTTTTAAATACTCGAGTGAAATAACTGGGATCCTTAAACCCGCACTTATAGGCGACCTCTGCAATTTGTAAGTTGGGATTTCTCAGCATCTTCTTTGCTTCGGTCAGTCTGATTTTTCGCAGATAAATGGAGGTGGAATATCCAGTCAATGCCGTAATCTTATTATGTAGCTGACTTCGACTGATATGCAGTTTCTTACATACCTGATTGATTCCCACTTGCTCGTCACTCAGGTTATCTAAAATCAAATGCTGCACTTTCTTTAAAATAGGGTCGGTAAAATCATCTTCTGGCAGTGCAGTGTCTTCTTTTCTGTTCTGGTAGGCTTTCTGAAGATTATGGCGCTTATCAATCAGCATACGGATATAGGACAGTAGCTGCGAGGAGTCAAATGGTTTGAGGATAAAGGCATCGGCTCCCCGCTGTATCGTTTTCAGTTTTGCTTCATCGGTATTTTTTGCGGTGAGTGCTATGATCGGTATATGTGTGGTTAAATCATGGGCTTGCAACTGCTCAATGAGTTCAAACCCATCCATCATGGGCATCATGATGTCTGTAACTACCAAATCCGGAATTTGCTCAATGCAAATCTTGAGTCCTTCCTCTCCGTTTGATGCAGTCAGGACCTTATAATAGGGAGCAAGGATGGCTTGAAGATATGTACGGACATCCCGATTGTCTTCTATGACCAAGAGTTGATAGGAATTATGTTGAGTTTGAGTGCCTTTATTTGGTGATTCAGCGATTAGTGGAATTGGAACATCCTGGATAGGATTAGTCCATGATGGATGTTGCCAAAAGGCTCGCTCTGCCTGATTTGTAATAGGTAGAGTTACGGTAAATTTGGTCCCTTTACCCATGGAACTGGATACTTCTATTTGCCCGGATAGTAGCTCCAGCAATTTTTTGCAGATGGCTAATCCGATGCCGGTTCCTTCCTGTTTTCGTACCGTGGTGCTATCCTCTTGATAAAAGCGATCAAAGATCTGTGCTTGTGCCTTTTCTGAAATACCGGAACCTGTGTCACTTACTTCAATCCGGATTTCATCTGATGACCGCCATAAAGAGACCAAAACTTTGCCTTTATCCGTAAATTTTACTGCATTGGATAGAAGATTGGAAAGGATAGTAGCATATTTATCAACATCGAGGTCCATCCAAACTTCATTGGGATGTGCTATATATTCCAATTCCAGATCCTTGTTTCTAGCCGCGAATTCAAAGGGTTCGATGACAAATCGAGTCAGGCTGACAACTTCTGTCTGCCGGAGGTATACTTCCATACGAGCCGATTCTATCTTCTGAAGGTCCAGGATTTGATTTATCATGCTCAGTAGCTGTGTTGAGTATCTCCTGATGGTACTGGCACCTGTGGCCAGCCATTGTGCAGGATTTTTTTCCATTAAATCAACGGTGCCGGATATGACTGTCAGAGGGGTTCTGAATTCATGGGTGATATTAGAGTAAAGATTGGACTTAAAAGTATCCAATTCAAGTAGCCTCTGAGCTTCTTGTTCCTGCAGGGCAAGTTGGGATTCTAATCTCCAGCGCCTCTTTTGAAATACATAAACTAGCGCCAGGACTGATGATATGCCTACTAAATAGAGCATGTAGGCCCACCAGGTCTTCCACCAGGGTGGTAAGATATGGAGAGCAATACTTGAGTGGTTTTCGTTCCATATTCCATCGCTGTTGGTGACTTTTACCATAAAGGTGTAGTCACCGGGATCCAGGTTTGTATATGTAGCACTACGATTGTCTCCCACAAATTGCCAATCATTTTCAAACCCTTCCATACGATAGGCGTATTTATTGTTTTTAGGGAAGTTGTATTCGATAGCAGCAAAATCAAACGTGAACACATTCTGGGCATGGCTGAGTGTGATTTCAGAGGTAAATTGAATGTGCTCTTTGAGCGAAAACTGATCATCCGGCATACCCTCTCTGAAAATGGGCACAGACTCATTAAATAGTTTGAAGTCAGTAAATATTACGAGGGGCTTGAAGTCACTAGGTTTTATGCTGTCGGGATGGAAGTAATCGATGCCTTTACTACCACCGAAAAAGAAGTGGCCCGTGAATGGGCTCTTTCCATACATGAAGGCATCATAACCTTCATTAAGTAATCCATTTTCATGGGTGTAATTTAAGATGTCGAAGGTATAAGGATTGAATATTGTTAGTCCTTTGTACGAGGACAACCAGAAGTTTTTTCTTTTATCGACAAGAATGCTAAATATATTGTTATCCAGTAACCCATCAGAGATAGTAAAGCATTCAAATAAGCCAGTTTCAATATCCAGCTTCCCTAACCCTCCTCCATAGGAACCAATCCAAATGTTTCCTAACGTGTCCTCTTGAATACAGAATGCCGTATTGTTACATATTGTACCACTTAGATTGGGATCGTGGTGATAGTGATGGAAGGAGTCTTGTACATAGTCATACTTGAATAGACCACCTCGACTGCCAATCCAAATGTTTCCCCTTGAGTCTTCAAAGAGGGACCTGCCGGAAAATCTTCCATTGAAGATCTCTGTTTGAAGATTATCGAAGTGGTGAAATTTGGCTTCTCTAAGATCTTGCCTATAGAGCCCGCGGCTCCAGGTGGCTATCCAAAGATTTTCACGACTGTCAACTAAAAGACTTCTTGGCAAATCATGGAGAGCTGCCAATTCTGGCCAATTATCAAGGGGAAGGTATCTCTCTCTCTTACTGTCATATAAAATGATACCATACCTGGAAGCAATCCAAATGGAATCACCAGACCGGGTAAAAGCGTGAATGTTTTTATTCCAACCCTCGTAATTGTACGGAGGAACTTCATGAAATAGATAGGTTGAATCTCGATAAAGATCGGCTACTGAAAAGCCATCTTTTAAGGTAATCAACAGCTTCCCAGTATCGAGTTCAAATAATTGTGGTAAGTATGACGGGGTATAAGATTTCTCCTGATCACCAAATGTAAAATGGTGGAACTCTGAAGGATTTAAATTAATGTAGAATAGTCTGCCTTCAAGTGAGCCGAGCCATAGAATATTGTCGTTCAAAGATAAGGTGGAAGTGGTAAACAAGTCATCGTGATATTTGAGAAAAAGAACCTTTTTCGTACTTCCGGAGTATTTATCAATAAATAGAACTCGATCAGTTGCTTTCACAATGATATGAGTCTCATGACTGTGGATTTTGGTGTCAATTAGTAGTCTTGGGTCATCAACGATATGGTACTTCTTAAGAGATTTACTCAATAAGTCAAAATGCATCAGATTGTTTCTTGCTTGAATCCACAGTGTTATTGAGTCATCTAACAGCAGGTCCAATACAATATCTTCTTCTTCAAGTTCAATCAGTTTTTCCGTTTCTCCATTATCTAGGTTTCTGTAGTAACATATGTTTTTACTGGCAAAAAATATTCCTCTCTCCGTGGGACAGATTGCATATATTCCATTTTTTACCGAGTCTAGAATATCTGTTTCCAGACTTGGGAAATTTCCTACATCAATAGTGTGAAATCGATAGAAGGTAGAGGCTAGAATCGAATCACCTCTGGATGATATTAGATCTAGATGAACTTTACCGAGGCTCGAATGTGCAGGATCGTTGTATCCTATGAATTGATTCGTTCGACGATTGAAGTGGTGAAGTCCGCTTTGAGTTCCTAAGAACCACCTTTCATCTGATAGTTCCAGTATATTATTAATCTGATTTACTTGTAGAGATAGGCTGTCGCTGGGATCAAAGTGCCAGTGAGATCTCTGATATCCGTCGTATAGGTATAGTCCTGAGTAGCTACCCATCCACAATAATCCCAGGCTGTCTACATATATGTTTGTGATGAAAGTAGGACGGTTACTATCATTGAAGTTCACTTCTCGAATTTGTAGCTGGTCAAGCTTGTTTGAGGAATGATCGATTGTTTGCGCTGGTGTAGAATATGCGCTAGAAATGAGAAATAGAGTAAATATTACAAGCCGTTGTATTGTCGGGAGATTGTACGCAACGTTAACTGGATTTCGACGGAGCATTGCGATGTTGGGGTTGCTTCCTTAATAAATATAGCAATAACATCGAAATTTTCCCATGTGGGTCATTGTGTCGGACAATAGTGCAACCAAAGTGGACAATAGTACCTAAGGAATACGGACCATATTTCGACCTTTTTCGATAAATCAATGATTATCAGATGGTGACTATTCTAAGGCATTTTGGCATTGTGTTTATCATTCTTTCTCATGGACTGATTATATATGCACAAGAAACGGTGTCAGCACAATTTTATAGTGCCAGTATTGACACCTTGGTGAGTGTGGAAATATATTTGCCTGATGGCTATACCCACGATGACAACCAATTATATAGATCCATCATCTACCTACCCACAGCATATGGTCATGCCGGACATCATCTTATACCTCTTTTGGATGACGCACATGACAGCATAGAAGTATCCGAAGCGGCCGTGATCTTCAGCCCAACAATCACATCTTTTGCTAATCCTAACTATAGCAATTACCATTTCTATTACAACTCCATTTATCACGGTGATCTAGAAGACGTGATTGTCAAAGATTTACTTTCCTGGATAGCTGCGGAATCTGAAGATTACAATTTTTCTGAGAAGATCAGTCAGAAAGCTGAGCATATGGCAATTGCAGGTGTCGGAATGGGGGGTGAGGCTGCTCACCGCATCGCTCTCACGCATCCTGATATTTTTTCAGTTGCTGCTGGTATTGGAACCGTGCCATCATACGCCCCCGAGGTTTTAGAATTCATTCGTGATCTCATTAGGAGTGAGAGTTGTGAGAATGGAATATGTTTCTATGATTACTCTACGGCTGGATTCGTTACTTCGGCTATGTTTGAAATTTCATCAGTTTTTAGTCCAATTGACAGCAATGGAAATTTTGAATTACTTCTTAACTCTGGTGGTGAAATTCGTGAGGAAATTGCAGAAGTCTGGAGAGAAAAGGCTGATCTGAGTACCATAATCTTAAATCAGGGAATTTATCATAACATTCCTGGACCTTTCTTATATCTGGAAGTTAAACTCGGACATCTAATTCATCTTCCTAATGAGCTTTTTATTCAATCCCTTAGCGAGATGAATGTTCCTCAAGAAAAATATCATTTGGAGCTGTATACAGGAGAACTGGGATTTAACACGGGTCGTATCGCAAAATCTCTTGCCTATACCTATGATCATCTGGCTCCAATACAAACTACACGATCGCGCAATCAAGTGACTCCGATCAGGCAACTTAAAGTTGCTCCTAACCCCACCAGTTCTCAAACAGTGAATATTTCTACTACATCAGGAGATTTACCACAAAAATTTGAACTATCAGTGACAGATCTTTCGGGTAAACAGATGATTAAAGATGTTGTAAATAACCCCTCGATGATGTCATCAGTTAGTCTCTCTTTGCAGGCCTTGAACAGCGGTATTTACTTCATTCGCCTGGAAAATGAGAATTCAAACTATGTTGCCAAAATTGTTTTAAACTAATGAAAGCTACTCTTCTTTTTTATTGCCGACAATAGTCCATCACTCTGAGACAATAATGCCAGTCTGAGCCATGATAGTCGGCTACTTTTAGACGCATTTATTTAAATCACTATAAAACCAACCTATTATGAGAAACCTCTTAGTACTCATCCCACTATTATTGTTTGCCTGCCAGAAAGAAATCCCCGTACATCCAGAAGCTAATCAGTCCACCTTGAAGTCTGATATGTCTCAGCAGGAAGTTCTTGATTTCCTGGTACAACACGAGAATGAAAGTTTTAGTCCTGATGTTCTGGCAGACATTCAGGAGATATTGAAAGAGCCTGATTTGGCGGATTTTTCCCGGTCAAACAATATCATTGAAGTTCCCGCCGGGTCTGTAGATGCACTACAAAGTGCGGTTGATGAAGCCGGTCCGGGTGGTACGGTTAAATTATTGGCCGGTGAACACATAGAGAATCAAATGGTGCGGATTGAGCATACCATCAAACTCTTGGGAGCAAAAGGTGCAATTTTGAGGATGGACAATCCCATACTTCCTACAACACCGGGGCAAGTAATACCAGGAATATATTTCAAAAATGCACCTAAGTCACTGGTGAAGGGAATAGAATTTAGACCCGTGGGAGATGCTTCTGGGGCTGCCATCATCTTGGAGTCTTCGAAGGAGACATCTGTTATTGGAAACAAATTTTACGATTTTCAATTTTCAATCAATATTGAAAAATCTGACAGAGTAAAGATCATGCATAATCAGATAACGGGAACTCCACTATGGTTGGACGGTACTGTTTCAGATGCCCTTGGTATTACTGTAATCAATGGTAAACAGACC
>JAUILM010000179.1 GCA_030432855.1 Bacteroidia bacterium | reverse complement strand
ATTGTAGTCTGCAAGAATGGTACTGCCAAATGCCAGGTTCTGTATGTATTGATATTTGTAATTCTGAATCAAGGTAAGAGGGAGGAGGTGATCTGGACAGTGTAAAACTCTATAAAGAGTTTGTAAATGATGTTTTTTTAGGCTTAATGGCTTCATGCAGGAATGATGAATCGCCCATTTGGACTTAGGATGAATCCGGGGGGCTCACCGAAAAACGAAGCGAGGGGGGTGGTACTACGTAATTACACCCGCTTCAATACGGGTGTAAATCAAAACAAGATTGCTCATATTACATGCATGATATGCCCTGGTTTTAAGGCTCTCAATTTTCCTCAGCAGTATATGCCACCTGGAAGAGGTAAAACGGACTCAGAACCAGCTCAATCGGCCTCTATCGGCAAGTTTTCAATCTGCTTTTAACAGAATATCTTCGAATTCAACCTAACTTGGATCTAAAAGACTGAATATCAGCGATAAATTCAGATAAAGATTAACTGATTGCAAAAGGCAAAACGAGCTCCCAAAAGCTAGTCTTGCCCTTTGTAGACTGGATAAGATTAAATCTATGAGCATTAGTCATGAAAGCAATATTCATAGAGAAGCATCTTAAAAAGCAACTAATCATCTTGAAATTCACCCTTTTGGGTGAAGACATAATATACTATACCATCTAACTTTGTAAGTTAACCTGCATCTACCAGGACTACATTGCATTCCACTTGTGAAAGCGTTGAGTTGATATTGCAAAATGATGCCAATTGCTATTCATACAAAAAGATGATGAACACAGAGAAATATAGAGAGAGCAATTCGAATAAAACCTTAGTTCCATTTACTGCGACAGATTTGGCAAGACTAGCTATCCCAAAACAAGCTGATCTCGACAAGATTTTAGGCTCTTTTACTATGAAAAGTATAGCAAGTCAGGTTGTTCCTGGACTTGATGACATTGATAAGATTGTAAAGAGTAGCCGACTTATTTCACC
The DNA here is from genome assembly GCA_030432855.1 of Bacteroidia bacterium. Lineage (GTDB taxonomy): Bacteria > Bacteroidota > Bacteroidia > Chitinophagales > Saprospiraceae > JABDMH01. Next base: position 8,294 of record JAUILM010000179.1, on the reverse strand, counting down.
AAGTGAAATACTGAGCCCAAAACTATTGGAAACCATAGCATCGCAACAACTCAAAATATCCGGGATTGCTACATGGATGGGAGAAATTGCCAAAGAACTGCAGATGCATCATAAACCTGAAATCGAAGCCTTTCAATCAATTGCTCAGAAGATACAACCACTCATTATCCAACCTACAAGATGGTCGGACGAACTAACGAAAAGTGCTTTACAGCTCAGTATGCCACTTGAAGCAGTCAAAACACTGAGTGCTTTCAATGATTTTCAAAGATATCGAGAGACTTTTGAAGAATTTGGTGGGGGTATTGACCCTGATCAAGTGACTGAGGTAGAAATAGAACAAACCATAGAGGAAAACCGAGAGCTTATACTTGAAGTAAATGAACTTGTATTGCAACGAGAATTAGATGGTGTTTCTCCAGGAGACACCCATGCACTGATATTCTCATATTTGGTAAAGAGAGTTCCGAGCCTGAAAAAGAGTACCTATAAAATAATCGTTCTGATTGTCACAACAGCAGTAATCTATTACGAGTTACATTCTGATTACTCAACAAGCAAGACTTTGAACGAGTCCGTTGTGCCAGCATTAGAACAACATTCTGAGAAACTTGAGAAGTTTTCAGATGACCAAGTGGATATTAAAGAGACTATTTCGAAAACCTCTAAAGATGTTAAAGAGATTCAGGACAAGACTGATTCAAGAAGAGCAGTAGTAGACGAATTAATCGAGGCCACTGATGCTCATCAGGTACAGACTCAGGACAAATTAGACCTGATACTTGAACTAATGAGGAAGCAAGATCATGAGAATAATGAACATTAGAGAAATGCTGATTCGACCTAATTAAAATCCGTGGTTTCAATCCGTTTGAAATTCCAATGTCTCAGGACGTTTTTTACTTGAGTAGCACCCCATCACATGGCAGAGGTAAAACGGGCTCAGAACCAGCTCAATCGGCCTCTATCGGCAAGTTTAATTGATCCATTGTAGAAGCAATCTGAGAATAATGGAATGTTGGGGTATGAATTACTGAAAATCTACCCTTTATATAGGTGAAGGAATTAAAGTCAGGCTAGAGACTCCATCTCTAGAATGAGCCCCAAGTTTCATAATTAATTAATGAAATCTTAGAATGAACTGGCAAATGGCAGTGCATTTTGATTTGGCCAAAATCCCCTTTTTGTCCCATCTCGATTAAGAATACTCTATCTAAGTATAATGTAATATAGGTCAAGGTTAGCACCCAGTCATCAACAGGGTGATTGTTAGACTTCAAGAGCGACACTTCACCTGAACAAAAAGCAATAAAAGTGTTCGAAAGACTAATAACGTTCATAAATGTAATTTTCGGTTCATTCAAAGGTGGCAGGGGACACAACGGAGTCCCCTGCTAGACGAACTATCGAAACATCTCGTATTTAGGCGACATGTCCTAGCGACTCGGGCTTATCAATTACCTTTTGGTGGTCAGGTACCTGTTCCTGATTTTTAGACCCAAAATCATGGGACATGTTTTTTAGTAGATCTTTTATGATCCACTTTTGTAAACAGTCTTCTCCTTCATTAACATCCAACTTCCGTTGGAAGATCTCTAACTCCAGGAATCTGGAAAAGGCATCTTCCTTTGATGTAGATGTCCATGCTGACGAACCCCAATCACTAGTACGAGGATAGGTCTCACGAAAAGGCACTTCAATATTGAGGTATTTATCAAATCCAGCCTTCAAAGTCTTGATCTTAAAAACTTCGTATCCCACCGTTTTCCCATTCTCTATCTTTTGCACATAGATGGCCACCGTCTTCGATCGATGGATTTGCTTTAATGCATAGCCATTCTTTGTCAAGTTTTTTGGCAATGGCCTGGGATCTTCCCTTCGTTTCAACAGGTCAGATTTAAGGTGATACCCACCCTTACCCAAAAGCCTGTTTAACTGTGCTTTCACAACCTTTAGTACCTCTCCTTTTTCCGAACTCTTACAAAGTATTGAATCATGCTTTGACAGAACGATCAGATTCTTACCATACAATCTGGTGAGAATCTCATCAATGAAGACCTCGCTTTCAAACTCAGTCATCCTAACTGGCAGATAATCACAACCTGCACTTCTAGCATCCTTCTTACCCTTGTTCTTGGAATAAGTATACCGTTTCAGTTCAGGATAGCTACCTCCATCAAAATACTGTTTGAATCTTTCGATCATTTCCTTCTTCCATTGCAAAAGCAGAGATGCCAACTCTGGAAATACCTTTGTGAATGCATTATCACTTCCGCTGTGCGCAATACCAGAATAGATAGCAGAGATGAACTCCTGTTTGGCTTCATCTCTGGTAACATCGTCACATCTTCCATACAACTTATAGGAAAAATACTCATACAGCTTACCAGCCATGGTGACTGAAATGAATACATCTATATCAGAATAATCATTTTCAGAGGAAAACAATAATGGTGGGAAAATCCCCTCGGATATTTCCCTTAGGTGAGTGTCATTGAATATGGATATAGTATTGTTATACTTAAATAATAGTGATTTTAGTAAATGAGCTAACAGTAAAGGTTGACTGCAACTTAGATCAATTTCGACTAAATCTTCTCCCTCTAATAGGAGAAGATTAAAAATGGCTTTGGGTGAGTTGGTTAAGTTATGATTGATCCTATTGTTGGTGTCACAGCGATTCACATAGAATCGTTTAGAGACAATTTTATTAAGGCTCAGCTTAAAACATTCTGCCACTAATAACTTCTCGTATTGCAAGTATGCTTGAGGAGAGAATCCCTGAGTATTCTCTCCATAGGCCTTGCCTTTATTTTGATATTTAATCCTCGATCCCTTAATGACGAACTTCTTCTGCACATAGGAGGTTGCATATTTAATAGCCTCTATATTGATTTCCACATTATTGGCGTGCACTTCAACCCTGTCTAAGCAAGTCTTCACTTGCTGACAGATGAGTTCTCCATTATCAGAATCTAAGGCATGCTGGGGCAGGATATATGATACCAGTTTAACGTCTCCGCTCAACAATGCGGGGTTTATCCGGAGGTGCTTACAGACACCTCCGGCATAACTATATTCATGTCCATTGGAAAGAGTCTTTGTTTGGAGTATTTCCATCTTTATCAAATCATTCCAGAGCCGATAATATGCATTTCCTCCTATAATCTTTCTTTTCAAGTCAGATGCGTAAGGCAAGTATTGTAGCATCGGACTATAGGTTCTCATATGTTTACTGACCATAGCTTCAATAATAGTAATTGCCTTGTTGTAGTTAATTGAGGCTTCTCCATATTCTGGGAGAAGCCTATCAATGATTGAATTAGGAATCGCAATCCCTACTTTGATGTTACTCTTCTTCTTCATGCTCGTATAGATTTTGAAGTTGAAGAATAAGAGTTCACTCTACGATATTTCCGTAGAGTCTTAATGGACTCATCAATTTCTGCCTTGTCAAACCGAACAGAGCCATCAATTTTAAGCTTGTTAAGCTTGCCATTTTTCGCCCAATAATCGACAGTGCTTAAACCGATGCCCAGGTATTGTGATACCTGGTGCCTTGTTAAATATCTCGCATCATTGTAGATGAGAGATCGATTCATCATATTAAATTCATGTTCATCCATGAATTCTGTCATGGCAGCTTTGACTACATTTTGAATGAAGTCAGCGAGCTGCTCGCTCATTAAGTAGTTTACCATTAGTAAACGTTTTGCGGAATGCCGTATCTGCCCACATCTCTTTTGGAGATTGGCGTGAACCACCTTTAGCGTTTAAAAGGTTGGTAGTCATTCTAAGATGACTTCTATAGATACCTATCCTGTGTTAAAGATTAGAGACATCACTTTTTGATGCCACAGTCGCCAATCGTTGGCAAAACCACTACAAATATCGAACAATAACTCGTAAATGTCCACTTTTCATAAAAATATTTTAGAAAAAAGCAAATATTTATCTGACAAAATGCATGATATTTATTTATCCCTGACAATCAATCATTTATGGAAAAATGGGTGCTTTGCCATTAACATGGCATTTTCTTCATTACTGAACTTAATATACTTCAGGAATGTCTCTGGTTTCTTGTGACCAGTAATCCTCATTATACTCAACATGGGTACGCCTTCCTTATAGGCATTCGTAGCGAATGATCTTCTTCCTGTGTGAGAGCTGACAAGTTCATACTTTTTACTTTCTACAGATATCATTCTTCCACCATAGTATTTACGCTGTGTTACAACTTGATCTATCCCAGCCATCTGACACAACTCTTTTAGATAAACATTCATCTTCTGATTACTGATCGCCTTTGGCAGTCTATCATCATACTTAGCCAGAATTTCATCAACAACAGGATGAATGGGAATAACGACCTTATCACCAGTCTTCTGAACTATGACATTGAGAACTCTTTTACCCTCCAAGATTCCAATGTTGTCATTTTTGAGAAACCTAAAATCAGAAAACCTCAATCCAGTGTAACAAGCAACGACAAACAAATCTCGCACCCGATCTAGCCGTTCATTTTCCACCAGGTCGAGCTTTCTTAGTTGATCTAATTCTGTTTCTGTCAGATAGACATTGTCTACCGGAGTTCGACTAACTTTTACCATAGGATTTCTATAATCCAGGTTCTTGTTTACTTCACGAGCTGTAGCATCATTCAACATAGTTTTGAGGGTGCTAATGATCTTGTGCACATGATTATTAGAGAGATCCTGCCTAAATAAGTGGTTTTTAAAACGGAGTAAGAAGTCAACGGTCAATTCCTCAAAGAGTATGATCTTCTTCCTACTAAATCCGTTCAGATGTAAAAGTGCAGTATTGTACGTCTGAATCGTTCCCTTCTTATACTTGGCATTTGAGCTTCTTTCTTGGACAAAGGCTTCAGCAAAAGCGGTAAAACTATTAGCCTGATTTGGTGAAGTCAACTCCTTGTACGATCTATCCATCTCCATCCTAAAGGACTCCCTTGTCAGTATCTTGTCACTCGACCTATAGTTCTTAGCGATATCCATCGCTCTATCCTCCAGCTTGTCAAGCTCTCCATTGATAAAGTAGAAATCGGGATTGTCTTGACTTTCCCTAACTCGCATCTTCCTGTCATTCCACGAACGAGGAGCGACCTTAAGACCTGTAGAATAGACAAAGCGATCTTTGAAAGGACGAAACACCATACTAATGAGTGTTTCACTTTCATTCTTATTCTTTAAATTAAACCTAGGCTTGTTCATACATCAAATATAACTAGTTGTCGTACTAGTTGTCGTACTTTTTATGATATTCTAGCGCATATTAGCACTACTATTATTGATTATCAACATTTTAGGACATTTTAGCACTACTTTAGGCTAAAGGTTCGAGTTCCGCCCTCACCGCAATGCTAGAGAAGATCAAAGCCCGCAATAGCGGGCTTTTTCTTTTGTGGCAAAGGCAAACTTGTTTGACCGAATGGTGTCAAATGAAAAATGGGGTCTCTGACGCAGGAAGAGAGCCATGTATCTGGCTGCTTTGACCTCCCCCTTTTCGGGATCGCCGCAGGCAATCCCGCCCTAACTGTCTGAACAGGATTACGGGATGTCACGATGCACAGGATTTGAGTCCGCAGGGCCCAAAGGGCTGAAGCACCAACTGTCAGAATCACGGAAAGCACGGATTTATGGGATTACACGGATTTTAGTGGTGGTTATTTACCATCATAGCTGCTACTTGTCTGAATTAGGATTCATAGGATGAATAACATGATAAGATTATGCTGTCCATGTTGGAGTACCTCCATCTGTCTGAACACGATTGCGGGATTTTCAGGATATCCATGATAGTTCCAAATGTTGAACACAAGGCCCGGACGGCCGACACCTCACAGTCTGAATCACGGAAAGCACGGATTTAGGGATTACATGGATTTTAGTGGTGGTTATTTACCATCATAGCTGAAACTAGTCTGAATTAGGATTTTTGGGATGAATAACATGATAAGATTATGTTGTCCATGTTGGTGTACCTACATCTGTCTGAACAGGATTACGGGATGTCACGATGCACAGGATTTGAGTCCGCAGGGCCCAAAGGGCTGAAGCACCAACTGTCAGAATCACAGAAAGCACGGATTACGGGATTACCGTGATTCCGACATCTTTCAGACTACTATTTTGTGCACTTCTACGGCGTCTTTACAATAAACAAGAAAGGAGACTGAAAATCAAAGTTTATTCCCACCGGTAGAGTAATCGGAGCTCCTTCCTGGGCATCGTCAATCAATAAGATCGTTTCACCCATGGTTGCAGCCGAGATGGCATCCATCAGGGTATTGTATTTTATTCCACTTGACAGGATCTGGTACGGCTGAGACTGGTCGTATACGCGGATATTATCGATGTATATTGGTTGACCATAACCATTCTGATTAACAAAACAAATGGTTACATGATCATCGCCATCGAACATGGATAAGTCCACCTGCTCAGTTCTCCATTCATCTGCTGTTGGTATGAATATATTATCACTGTTATCATCGGGAGCTGTAGCGAGTTGGCTTCCACTTTTGTGATATACCATTTCTGTCGTTTGACCACAATCGTTGGATACCAAAATCTTTAGCTGGTCGAAAAAAGTCTCATTATACCGGGCGTAAGCCACATCAAACTCCAGCATCGTACCCTCCTTTACCGACAAATCAAAAGAAGGTAAGTAAGCAAAATCCATAGTTCCTTCTAAATCATTACTGAAATTATCAACAATCATACTTCCAACTCCAGTACCCGTTCCAAATCCATTTACTGTCGGACTGTGCATCCATTCCAACGCGTCATCGTCAGGATCAACAATCCTCATTTCATTAGGAATACCGTTCGCAAAATTAACGGTGTAAGGAATATTGATTGAATTATGATACTGCGCCATTATCTCCGCGGCATCGTTGCCCGTTTGCGAATCCATGCCGTCATTGGGGTTAGTCGAAAATGCCTTAAAGGTGAAAGCACCACTCGTTGCGGCAATGGCGGGTAGCATCACTATCTCGGTCTGGTCTGTAGATAAAGACCCGTTCCAGGCATATGATTGTAGACCTGATTGATTTACCTGGTACTGAATGGTAACAGTGGTTAACTGATCCGAACCAAAATTCTTGAGGGTAACTGAGGGAGTGAAAGGATTATCACACAGATTACTTCCATTGGCCGGGAAATTTATCTGGGCAATGCCGGCGTCACCACCACCTGCACCCTGGCAGGGGAAATAAGTACCTTGAAGCGTCATGACACCGGTATTATCCGGATCGAGCCAGTCCTTCAGGCGTCGATTTGCGGTGTTGCCATTTTGATCCCAGTGATGAGACATCTTTCCATATTGATCTTCATCAGTAGGTGTCTCACAAAAGGAACTTCCACCAGACAGAGATCCGATCACCAGGCCATTATTGTCAAAAAGGGCAGAGCCTGAAGAGCCTCCCTCGGTCACCCCATGACCATTAGCTGTGCTGACCCATTCCACCGACCAATGAGTAACACCGGCCTGATTCCATCCAACCGATGTAGCAGTTCCCGAAAACGTGGAAATCTTTTTGATATCTCCCGCCGGGTGATGGATACCAAATCCTCCTGTGGTGGCACTTGCACTTCGGTTCCAGCCGGCATAATAAACATTATAATTGGCCGGAACAGCACTCTGCAACTCAAGCAACAAGAGGTCAGAGCCGGTATCGATATTAGGGTCCTCGCTGTCCGCCCGGATGTCTGCCCCGGTGATGGTATTATTGGGTACTTGTGATTCGTTGGTTGGATTGGTGCATCCTGCCGCCTGGTAATTAAAGTAAAAAATCCATTGATTGAAATCCGCCTGTGGAATAATATCTCCGGTACCGGTGTCAGCACAGTGCAAAGCCGTTAAGAAATAAGGCTTACAGTCATTCCGCGCATTATTGATCATGGTACCCGAGCACCAGCCGGTTTCATCTCCTGCCTTTACCAGGATTCTGGCTACTGCATCCCTTTGCTCTGTTTTTCCATTTCCTTCCGGAGAGCAGTTTATGTTTACCTCACAATCTTGGGAATCACCAAAATCCCTTTGTGGTGAACGGGTGGTTTGATGGACCATTCGGTAGGCATGATTGACCTCATTGATGTGAATGCGACCCTGGTTTCTCACTGATAAAGGCTCGTAATACTCCAGGATGGACTCCGGAGCATGGATCAATGCCGTCACGAACATCCCATGAGCTGCATTGTTGTGGAATCCGAAACCACCCAGTATTTCGGAGTGATCGGGACTGTAAACATGCATGGTGGCACCCTGAG